>CBFGUY010000034.1:0-29375 GCA_965651895.1 uncultured Algoriphagus sp.
GGCTCATAATCCAGTTCTGCCTGATCAAAAAACTCTTTGAGACCATAAGTCCCAATATCAAAAACGCCTTCGATCACACATTTTTTATCAGCATGTAGCAGCACCTTCGTGTCAGATCTGTTTCCCAGAAGTAACCCCACTGCCCCTAGCATAATAGATTTCCCGGCCCCGGTTTCACCGGTAATCATACTAAGTGCCGGGCTAGGCTGCATGTGCAACTG
This sequence comes from uncultured Algoriphagus sp., assembly GCA_965651895.1. Lineage (GTDB taxonomy): Bacteria > Bacteroidota > Bacteroidia > Cytophagales > Cyclobacteriaceae > Algoriphagus. The sequence goes on from CBFGUY010000034.1 coordinate 222, forward strand.
GTCTATCAGCGCATAATTAGAAATGCTTAATGATTTGAGCATGGATCAACAAATTCGTTTTGGCAAAACTAAAAAATCGAGCTTAGCTTTTCAGCAGCTCATTGTACTTTCTCGCATTATTGGGATCGACTTCCAGGAGCAATTCGACAATTTCTGTCCGGATCTCTAAGGGAGCATTTTTCATTATGGCGGTGATTTCATCACTTTTTGCATCCATAAATGAAATCACGAAGATCCCATTAGGTTGGGTTTTATTGGCCTCCGCCAAAATCCTAACAGCTTCCAGCATATTAGTGTACGCTTCATCCGGATTCACCTGAAGAATATCCAGACCCTGACGATGGTATAAATAATAAGCATCCCGAATCACTGAAAACACAGAAGATATATATATATCATTGTTCAAGGCATACCGGTTTCTTCGATCAGAATTGTTTTGTCCCCAGCCTGCACGGCCGGATTGCTGAGCATTGTTTACAATATCGTTGGCAGCAGCAAAGAACTCCTCTCCACCCCTGCTAGCGAATGAGTCATAATCCAGACCTAAAGCTATCTGGGCATAAAATGCCAGCAGAGAACTGATATTGTTCAAATAGGTAAACCGGTTGAATTCCAATGGCTGGGACTCTATGTAATCAAAGTTCCAGTTTCTGTCCGCAAAGTTGAAGATCAGGCTTTCATAATTAGTACCATATACTGGCCTTACGGTCTGAATCTGTACCGTAGCATTGAACGTCCCCACTTGAGGCACATCATTTATAGTGATCAACAAATTTCCTTTTATTCTCTCTTCAGGGCGAAATTCATCGGTAGTCCAGGACCGGCCATTCAGAAACTGCTCAAATGCTGTTTTCATCTGGGCAAAAATGTCAGTATTCTGAATTCTCGCACGATCACTATTGATGATCACTGTAAAGTTTAACTCCTGAGAGAATCCATATAGCGATTGGAAGATCAGAATAAGTAGAAAAATTCCTTTTTTCATAGACATAAAAATAAGGAAATATCTGCGCTCAAACCCAAATGGGAATATTTTTGATTTGGTCTAAGATAAGCTTGGCAATTTGATTTTTGGGAGCAACCTCTGACTCAACCATCAATCCTGAAGCATGGAAAACCCGCACTTTGTTGGTATCTAGCTGAAACCCGGCCCCGGATTCCTTCATGGAATTCAAGACGATCATATCAAAATTCTTTTTGGCAAGCTTTTTCTTAGCGTTCTCTACTTCATTCTCTGTCTCCAAAGCAAATCCCACATGAAGCTGGTTTGTCTTTTTTCTCTCTCCGAGACTAGCGGCAATATCCACATTCTTCACCAAGTTGATAGCCAATGAATTTTCGCTTTTTTTGATTTTTTCAGGAGCAACCTCTGCTGGTGCATAGTCTGCTACGGCTGCGGCAAAAACACAGATATCCATTTCTCCATGGATGGAAAGTGATTTTTCATACATTTCCTTGGCTGACTTCACATCTTCCCAGTGAAAATCACTCTTGCTTACTGTCAGGGATATAGGCCCGGAAACGACGTACACCTCTGCACCCCGGCTCTTAAAAGCGTAAGCCAAAGCAAGTCCCATTTTACCACTGGAATGATTGCTAATATACCTTACAGGATCCAATGCTTCTTGGGTTGGCCCCATGGTAATCAAAACTTTTTTGCCCTGAAAATCATTCTTACCCGAGAAAAAATCCTGGATTCTAGTTAAAACATGTTCCGGTTCCATCATACGTCCCTGCCCTGACAGCCCACTGGCAAGTTCACCGGATTCTGCATCCAGCAGGATAGTACCGAAGGATACTAGTTTGTGAATATTGGCTAATACTGAAGGATGCTGATACATATCCAAGTCCATAGCAGGGGCTATCATCACTGGACATCTGGCAGATAGGTAGGTAGCTGTAAGTAAATTATCACAAAGTCCGTTTGCAAACTTTGCCAAGGTATTGGCACTGATAGGTGCCACTAAAAATAAATCAGCCCACAGACCGAGTTCCACATGATTGTTCCACACACCTGTGTCGTCCTTTTGAAACTGGCTTAGCACTGGTCTTTTGGAAAGGGTGGCCAGTGTAAGAGGGGTAATAAAATCAAAAGCAGAAGTGCTCATGATGATTTGCACTTCTGCCCCTGCTTTTACTAATATTCGGGTAAGTAAGGCTGACTTGTAAGCAGCTATGCTTCCAGTCACTCCCAAAATGATTTTCTTACCCTTCAGGCTCATAGAATTATTCTCCTACAGCTTCGTCCGGAAGTCTACTATACACTTTACCTTCCAGAAATTCCTCCATTGCCATAGTGCTCGGCTTTGGCATCCTTTCATAAAACTTGGAGATTTCGATCTGCTCCTTGTTTTCAAAAACCTCTTCCAAATTATCAACTGTAGATGCAAACTCTGAAAGCTTAGTGTTCAACTCCTCCTTCAAAGTATTGGAGATTTGCTTTGCTCTCTGCCCTACTACATGAAGAGACTCATAGATATTACCTGTTTTGTCAGCGACTTTATCAAGATCTCTTGTGATGATGGATGGATTAACTGCCATATGTATATTTGATTATTGTTCTATTTGATTTCTACTTTTTCTAAAGGCTTACTTTCTTCTGCATTCGCTTTTTGTTCTGCTAAGCGTTCTGTGTATTCTTTTTGAAGTTTGGCATGAGCCTCCAACTCCTTTTTAGCTTTGGCTTCATAAGTACTGACCTTACCGGTATAGGCACTATTTGGATATTTACGGTAAAAGGCGGAAGCAAATCCTATCGCATCTTTTAATCGTTCTTCCTTCTTGAAGAAGGTACTGTTCTCAGCATATCCTGTACTTACTTCTACCAACTTATAGGCAAGTTCTTCATTATGCTTACTTTCCGGATAATCTTTAGCGAAGTTCTGGAAATTGATGATGCAGGCACGGTAAAAGTCCCCCGGATATAGCCCGTCTTTCAATCTGTAGTACATGGAAGATTCCATATAAGCTTTTTGCTCAAACCTACCCTGTAGATCAACTAACATCTCCATCGCCCGTTCATAACTGGCAGAAGCGGGAAATTTGGTAACAAACTGCTGAATGGCCGCTACTGCTTCCTGGGAACTCTGTTGGTCTAAGTTGGCATCAGGGGCATCAAGGTAAAGCGAATAGGCATTCATAAACAATGCCTCTTCTGCCAAGGGACTCCTGTTGTATGTTCTATAGAAATTGCTGAAATAACCTGCAGCTTCTATATATCTCTTGGTCTTAAAATGACAATTGGCATAATTGTAATCTGCCAATTCAGCTTTTTCGCTACCGCGGATCACAGGGAGCACTTTGTCAAACAGAATAATTGCCTTATTGTATTCCCCTTCCTGATAATATTTGTTGGCCCCTGCATATAGCTCCTCCCAGTTCGTGCTCTTTTCAAGCTTGCTGAATGGACCACATGCCCCGGCCGCTAAGATAATAATAAGTAATAAAATGGATTGTACGCGCATTTTCATTTTCAAGACCGCAAATATACGGGATAAATATTCGAATTCAAATGGATGGTTGCTTTGAAGTCAAGTCTTACTTCTTGACAACGAGCTTCTTGGTCACAATATTCTTATTGTCCAAGAAAAGTGTGTAGAAATATATGCCAGGATTCAAATCTGACACATTTATTGGCAAAGTATTTCTTCCTGGGTCGAGTTCATAATTCGCCACTGGGTTACCAATAAAACTATTAATTGAAATTCTAGCCTTCACCGACTGGTTTTTGATTGTATAGTCAAATTGTGCAGTACGTACACTGGGGTTGGGATAGACATCACTAAGTATAATGTCATCATAGTCAAACTTATCCACTTTTATAGACGGGTCTTCTACCTCGTACCTAGCTTCAACGACGAAAACATCCCGGAGATTGTTTTCATTCACAAAGGACAAGTCAAAGGAACCTCTCGTCGTCGCTATCCCCATATCAAAGACCAGATATAAATCGGTCAACAGTTCACCTGGAGCCAAGGTCAATTTAATTTTGCCGAGTTCTTTTTTAGGATCGAAACATTGCTCGCCAATACAGATTCTCACTTTCTGGGATGAACCAATGTTACCTCTAAGGCTTTTGAGCAGGTATGTTTTCGTCTGGGAGGTTTCATTCTGAATGAAAACAGTCTTACGTTGCTCAGAACCCAGATCCCCGCGGAACTCTACCCCATCACTCAACACACGAACCTGCTGCGCATGCACCATTAGAGGAGACAATAGCCATAGCCATGTAAAAAAAATGAGTAATCGTTTCATGTAGAGTTTTAATCGATACGCCTTTTATATTGTAATTCTATTCAATATACGCACAAAACTACGTTGATGGCTATGTATTATCAGAAAAAAGCGGTTAAAATCTGTTAACCTTTACAAAATTTTTTGTCCCTCATTGCGTTGCCTTATTCACAAAGAGATCAAAAAGCTCATGGAATCTCTTTTTCTGGATTCCAACCACGTTTTTGTAGGGATTTTATGATTTCGTCTTCCGAAGGCATAACCAGATCCACCTCTGGTAAATTAAATAGATTCTCTGCATCAGGATCGATTTCTTCAATTGCTCTCCAGGAGTGGATATCCTCCATGGTCGGGCGTTCTTCAAATCTCCAATTAAATCCTTCCAACCTGGAATTTTGCTCATCTACAAGTTGGAACGGGGTGAATTTCCCGTCAGGTTTCACCCCGTAAGTCACACGTTGGATCACCCCTTCTTTGAATCTAAGTTTGATACTGGCACTGAGTGTTTTATTGATACCCTGAGAAACCGTGTCTGCCTGTAAAGCAAAGTACAATGACTCTCCGTTACCGTCAATATCAATCTTATCCATCTGCCCCTCCTCGAAATAGCCGACCATAGTCCTCCCCTTCATTTGGTTGAAGTTTTTGATCGTATCCTGGGTGATTACAAAAACCTTGTCCTTCATAAACACACGGTCAAGCTCCTCATTTGCAATATAAAACACCATGCTGTCAGCGGTGATTTGGCTCTTTTGATTCCACATTACCGGATCCTTGAACAACTGGATAGATGAATCAGAGTAATTATATGACAAAGAATCCGACACGCCAGACATAGCTGATTTCACCAATTGTACTTTTCTGAATGCCAGCAGATATTTTAAGGAATCTGCTTCCCCATCCTGCGAAATCAACGAATCAGAGGCCATGTATAGCGTATCACTTTCAAAATACCTCCTGACCAGGGCATTCCCATGAACCAAGCTATACTTTCGTTCATCCCAATACTCTCCCACGTCCCCAAACACCTCCACTTGCCTCTCTTTGTTGAGAACCCTCACATCTTCTTTCCCTTCGTAGTAGGCATCCAATTCGCTGTAGTAGAGTTCTTTTGCTTTTATCCTACTTGTCTCGGTCTCTACCACCCCATCGTAAAACCTAAACTTCTTTGCCTGGGTATCATAAAAACTCCCATCCTGGGCATCAAGTGTATTTCCATCTTTTGAAATCAGATTAGTCAACCCTTGCGTCTCGGCGGTTTTGGGAATGGTCAGATAAATCAAATCATTTGTTTTCATAGTGTAATCAGGATTGACCAACACTACATTATTCTGAAATGTGATTTTCTCAATGGAAACTTCATACCTCCCTTTTTCACTCGTCAGCACATTGACGGAGTCAACTACTTTCCCCTTATTATAATAGTAGGCAATATTCCCTGCACGGTCATAATCCAGGTATTCGGTAGTGAGCGTGGTTTTTTGATTGGTGAAAACCACGTTATTCCTGAGTTTTGCCAGCTTAGTGTTCCCATCGTATTCAGCATATCTACTGGTGGTCTGCACAGGATCTTCTGTATCCACTATTCTCACATTCCCAAAAAGGCGCGCTTTGTTTTCTTTGCGAAAAAAATGGGCCGAATCACAATAAATCAGAGATTTCTGATGCTTCATCTCAACATCCCCTATAAGCCGCTCATAGTCCTCAACTTTTTTCAACTCCTCTGCTCTGTTAATCTCCAAATAGGATTTTTCCTGGGCCTGCGATGAAAATGATATGACCCAAAAAGTCAGTAGAAAGAAAGAAATACGAAATAAGGATGAAGTCATAGCTATACAAATGTGGGCAAAATTAGTAGAAATTGGTATTTTTGATCAATGGTTGACACTTTTATCCGGCATATCCGGAACAAATCACTATTGGACCCTTCCAAAACTTACCTATTGGCAAGCAGTGGCGGCATAGACAGCATGTGTCTGGACAGCCTCCTTACGAGAGCGGGAATCAGCTTTGAAATTGCCCATGTAAATTTCCGGCTAAGGGGCGAAGACAGTGAACTAGACGAGGAATTTCTTAGAAAATGGGCAGAAGATTCACAAAAAACCTTCCATGTCCACCATGCCGACACTCACGCCTATGCGACGGAACGAAATATCTCTACGCAAATGGCAGCCCGGGAGATACGCTATGATTGGTTTGAAAAGATAAGATCCGAGCAAAACCTGGCCGGGATAATCTTAGCCCATCATGAGGATGACCAGATTGAAACTGTTTTTCTGAACCTACTCAGAGGGACAGGTATAGAAGGCATATATGGCATGGCTGAGCAACGGGGTTGGTTGATCCGACCTCTGCTTCCCTTTAGCCGCAAGATGATCCGCGACTATGTGCTTGAGCAGCAAATCCCCTGGAGGGAAGATAGCTCCAACGCAAAAACCGACTACAAAAGAAATAAACTCCGCCACGTCAGCTTGCCTGCCCTGTATTCAGCAGCCGATGATGCCAGATCCAATCTTCTTAACAGCTTTGCTAGACTGAAGGACACAGGAAAAGCGTTCTCAGTGCTCTTCGAAACTTGGAAGAAAGATAAAATCAAAGCGCACGACGGTTTATATACTTTATCCTTAACGGATATCGTAAAGACCAGCGGAGCGTCTAGCTTGCTATACTTTTGGCTTCGTCCATACGGATTCAATTCCGATCAGGCACAGCATATCCTGGAAAGTTGTCATTCCAGAGAATCGGGAAAAGTTTTTCAAAGCTCCTCCCATTTACTCAACCTCGACAGAAATCAGCTTATTCTTGCCTCCATACCAGAAATATTCGATCCTATCACCTTATCGGAAGATGATATTGAATGCATATTGCCTGAAGGAAGGTACGATATCATCAAGATAGATGGAAAAGAAAATCTGGACAAAACCCGTCAAAATGCCATGATGGATCTGGAAAGGCTCACCTTTCCTCTTGAAGTCCGCTCTTGGGAGGAAGGTGATCGCTTTATACCGCTAGGCATGAAAAACACCAAAAAAATCTCGGACTTTTTGATAGATTTGAAAGTGCCCCTAGTGAAAAAACATGAGGTAAAAGTAGTAGTTTCGGATGGACAGATAGCCTGGGTAATAGGTTACAGGATTGCAGACTGGGCAAAAACCACAGCAGCCACCAGAAAATTGCTTTATTTCAAAAAACGATGAGTCATGAGAAACCCATTTTCTAAAACCTACACCGAAACTGAAAGCCAGATGTTCCAATTTCTTGGACAGATTAAGTTTTTTGAAAATCTCAAAGACAAGGAAATGGCCCGGTTCATTCCGGCTATGCACCACCGTAAGTATGTAAAAGACGAAGTGGTGTTCTTCAGCAAAGACCCCAGTCAAGCACTGTATTTAGTGAAAAACGGCCATATCACCCTGACCATAGACATCAAAGATAATTTTGAAACAATCCTTGAAATCCGCAGAGGAGAGGCCTTCGGAGAAAACTCATTGCTAGAGAATGCCAAAAGAACCTACACCGCCTTGATCATTTCCGATGAGGCGGAACTGATTGTGATCCCGCATTTTGCCATGCATGAGATATTTGACAGTAACCCTAAGATCAAGGCAAAAATGATGACCTCTTTAGCTGAATATTACAACCAAAACAACCAGCGTTTATTCCGGTCATATAGAGAATCGTTTGGTTTCTTCAGCCTAAGACAAATGTTCGAATAAGTAAGTAAATCGCCACTATTGGACATTTATCAAAAAACCTTAATTGCCTCCAAAGTATTCTACTCTCTATTTCGAATCCTAGGCATTGTTTAATAACTTAGCGCCGCTTTTTAACACATAAAAATTAATATTAAATCTTATAAATCTAATGAGCAAAGTAACCGTAGTAGGAGCTGGTAATGTAGGCGCAACTTGCGCTGACGTATTGGCTTATCGCGAGATCGCGGAAGAAATCGTACTAGTTGACATCAAACAGGGAGTAGCTGAAGGTAAAGCGCTTGACATTTTCCAAAAGGCACCTATCAACCAATACGATAGCCGTACCACAGGTAGCACCAACGATTATAGCAAGACTGCAAATTCAGACGTGGTGGTAATTACCTCAGGTCTTCCGCGCAAGCCAGGCATGACCCGTGACGATCTGATAGAAACCAACGCAGGTATAGTGAAGTCTGTGACCGAAAATGTGATCAAGCACTCTCCTGATGCAATTATCATTGTGGTTTCCAATCCACTTGATGTAATGACCTATCAGGCGCATATCACGGCCGGTACTTCAAGAAACAAAGTGATCGGTATGGCAGGTATTTTGGATACAGCCCGCTACAGAGCATTCCTTGCCGAAGAATTGAATGTGTCTCCAAAAGAAATCCAGGCTATTCTGATGGGAGGTCATGGTGACACCATGGTTCCTCTTCCTCGATATACTACTGTAGCTGGTATCCCGGTTACTGAGCTAGTAGCTAAAGACAAACTAGATGCCATCATCGAAAGGACCAAATTCGGCGGCGGTGAACTGGTGAAACTAATGGGTACTTCTGCATGGTATGCCCCGGGATCTGCAGCTGCTCAGATGGTAGAAGCGATCTTGAAAAACCAACGTAGAGTTTTCCCTGTTTGTATCAAACTGGAAGGTGAATACGGAATCGATGATTGCTACCTCGGCGTGCCTGTAATTCTTGGCAAAAACGGTGTGGAGAAAGTACTTGAGCTTGATCTTAACGCTGAAGAAAAAGCACTTCTAGAGACCTCTAGAGGTCATGTGAAAGAAGTAATGGAAGTTTTGAATAAACTGGGTAAGTAATCCTGGTAGAATTATTTTCAGACCTGAGACGCTCTTTCTATCAAGAGGAGTTCTTAGGTCTGATTTTTGCATTTTGCCACCTGAATCATCCTTGTGCCTGTGAAGATCTGGAAAAGCCTACTTATACTTTTTATCTCCATATCCCTCATCGGAGGCGGTTTTTGGGTTTACAAATCCTATTTTTCTTCCCGAAAGGTCAATAATTTAGAAATCATCAGCCAAAATGCTGTTTTTGTCTTTGAAACATACCAAGGAGCGACACAATGGAACACCTTGGTCAATGACCCCGTTTGGCAGATTTTAAAAAACTTTCCTGCCTTCCAGCGACTCTCTGACCAACTCAGCGCATTGGACAGCTTAAATGGAGGTACAGGGGAAATAGCCAGATTACTGAATGGCAACCAAACTACGGTAAGTCTCCATTCTACCGGATCAGAAACTTTCGAGCTACTTTTCACACTTGATCTCAGCTCATCCAAGGCTAGGGGCTTTATGGAAGAAATCAAAACACGTCTTCCTACTGGATCCCGTTTTCAGTCCAGAAAATATTCTGATAAAGACGTATTGGAATATTATAATTCGGAAAACAAAAGACTATGGAGCATCTCCTTGCTTGGAGATCTGGCAGTTGTCTCTTCTTCTTCTTTTCTGGTGGAGGAGGCTATACGATTCTTCGCCAATGAAGATCAGCAAAGCTTTTTTTCCCTGGTTAAGTCCATTCCCTACAACTCAGATTCGCAGGGAAGGCTTTTGCTCTCTGGCAAAGGCCTGGCTAGTTTGCTCAAAGGGGTCAGTGGGCAAAGACAAAACAACACTATTGCAGCCTTAGAAATCCTCCCTGGTGCTGCTGCACTGGATTTGATCCTAGAAGAAAACCTCTTACTTTTCAAGGGCTCTGTATTGTATGAGGAGGATGTGGTCTTTACACCTTCCATCCAAGCTAATCTGGCTGAGATAGAAGAAGTCATTTCCAACCGCACCCTGTCCATAACCCAGATTAACCTGGAAAGTATCTATCAGACCCAAAACATCGCAAACAGGGCTTTCACTGCCAGAGCAACCTACAGTGGTGATATCCAACGACATCTCCTGGAAAAAGGATTCCTCGACAGTTTTACAGGAGAACTGTATTTGCTAAACCTGGAGTCTTCAGGTGGTGTAGATGATAATCTTGCCCTTTTGGCACGGACAAATGATGTTGATTTGGCGATTCAACAACTAAAGGACTTCCAAGCAAGTGAAGGGGATGAAGGTTCAGATTACTACTTAGGCCACGAAGTCCTTTATATCTCAGAGGAGAATTTCCCTGCACATTTATTCGAGGGAAAATTCCCTGGGTTTGGCCAAACATTCATCACTGCAGAAAACGGGACATTGATCTTCACGAATACACAACAAGGGATGAAGATGGTACTTGACGATATTCGAAGTGGGAGCACATGGGGCAAATCCTCCCGGGCACCTGAAGCTAAAAAAGGCCTCATTCCTACGTCGGGCTTTAGCCAGATGTATCTTATAGACCAAATCTGGGTTTCTTGGACAAAAAAAGTCAACCCTTCCTGGAGCTCATTTTTACAAAAATACGCTGAGGCTTTCCAGTCTTTCACATGGCTCTCATTTAGAATCAACCAACTTCAAGGAAAATCTGAGGCTACCTTGATTTTGCCATACGAAGGAGGGACAAAGCCTGTGATCGAAACCAAGGATGCCATTCTTTTACAACCCAGTAACAGGATCAACTTTGACCAACAATTAGTCTATGGGCCAAAACCAATCATCAATTACCAAGACAACACTGAAGATATAGTAGTCCAGGACAAAAACAATGTACTCCATCTGATCAACTCCGCAGGTCAAGAAGTGTACTCCTTTCCACTCTCAGGCCCTATCGTATCCGAGACTTTCCAGATAGACTATTATAAAAACTCCAAACTTCAGATCCTTGTAGCCACCGCTGACCAAGTATATGGAATAGATAGGCTCGGGAATTCTCTGCCTGGATATCCATTTGGTGTGAACAGTGAACAGATCCTCGATCTAAATCTGGTGGACTACAGCAACACTAAAGAGTATCGCTACTTCATAAGCACCGCAGCAGGCAATTTATTCTTGGTAGACAAAACCGGTGAGAAGCTTGAAGGTTGGAACCCTAAAAAAATAGGAGCTAAAACAATCGGCCCGCCGGCCCATTATCGTGTTCCGGGCAAAGGTGATTTTATGGTGGCCTTGGCGGCCGACGGCAGGTTACAGCTATTCAATAGAAGAGGTGAAGCTCAGACAAGTCCTTCAGTGAAACTGGGAGAATCATTTAATTCAGGCCTGATAGCCTGGAGAGATCCAAGATCCAGATCAACACAACTTGTGGGTATCACAAAAAACGGTGAGGTGATCCACTCCAATTTCAACGGTGAAATCACCTACAGAAACCAGCTGATCAAAAATGACCGGGACAGTGAATTCCTGCTCATACCTGATCAGAAGAAAAATGATTTTGTTTTTATCTCAAGGCAGTTCAATGAAGTATCCGTTCTTGACCGGAGTGAAAAACCCCTGTTCAATTCCCGGGTATCAGCCGAAAACCTGCTTTATCAATATTTTGATTTTGGATCCACTAGGCAGTTATTTGCTATTACAGATCTTAATCAGGAGTTTTGCTATCTCTATGACCTGAAGGGCAACCTTCAGACTACCATGCCACTGGAAAGTACAGGCCCAATACAAATCACCTATCAATCCTCCTTGGGTCAATACCTGATAAGAACCAGGAGTGGCGCTACACTTACTGAATTTCAACTGGCAGATTAGCCTTTCCCTTGTTTTCTTTGGCTTAGCCTGATGAATGGCTACCTTGCAAAAAATTTCCCAGAACATAAATGCTGAAAAAGTACATCCTCCTATTCTCATTGCTGCTTTGGATGAGCCCCCCTGTTTCTGCTCAATTAGTAACAGATTCAAAACAGGTACATGAAGTAGGTCAATCCTTGAACCTGACCTCTCCCTACCATACCACACTTACGTTTTTTTACAACCTAGAAGAAGGGAACTATAAGCCGGAAAATGCGGCGAAGGCTTTGGATCTCTCTGATGGCCAGACAAAGGATGGGCAAAGATTGGCAGTGAAATTAAAGCAGATTTTTGAGGGAAAAGGAATAGCAGTACGGATTAATGAAATCCCCAATGAGCCAAACTACCAGGACAGTGTTTCCGGAACCAGTGAAAACATCTATTATTTCGACAAGAAAAAGTTACCTGGAATTTTTCTTCAAAAAGAGGAAAACACTTGGAAATTTTCCGCTTTTACCATCAGTCAGATAGATGAGCTTCACTCCGAAACATATCCCTACGGCACAGCCAAGCTGTTGAATATTCTACCAAAAATCGGCAATGAAGTATATTTAGGGCTTCATTTATGGCAATTAGTGGGATTATTTGTTCTTCTCTTGCTGATTTTTCTCTCGCATTGGCTTTTCACCTTGGTGGTGGACAAATTATTGCTTTATCTCTTTAAGCGGTATGGTTATGGCAAAGTAGGTGAAGACTACATTCTGCCTGTAGCCAGAGTGATCAGTATTTACCTGATCGTAGTTTTACTCTCCCTCTTCATTCGGGTCTTACAGTTGCCTATAGAGATATGGTCGTGGATTCTGGTGGTGCTACGTACACTCAAGCCATTCCTGATCACTATTATTTTCTACAAAATGGCCGATGTGGTAGCGGCTTACTTCGCCAAATTGGCGACCAAGACTGAATCCACACTGGATGATCAATTGGTACCCCTGCTCCGTAAGACGCTCAAAGCTTTTGTCATTATAGTAGGCACCTTGTTCATTCTCAGAGACGGCCTAAATCTTGATATTATACCATTCCTGACAGGACTTTCAATTGGCGGTGTAGCCATTGCCTTGGCAGCTCAGGACACAATCAAAAACTTTTTTGGTTCTATCATGATTTTCATAGACAAACCATTCCAGGTAGGGGATTGGATTACTTCAGGAGATATTGATGGGACGGTGGAAGAAGTAGGGTTCAGATCTACCAGGGTACGTACATTTCGAAACTCGCTGATGTATGTTCCAAACGGAAAAATCGCCGATGCTACCCTGGACAATCATGGGCTACGTCAATACAGAAGGTTCTACACCACACTCACTATTACCTACGACACGCCACCTGCGCTGATTGAGGAATTTGTAAAAGGATTACGGGAGATCGTCTTGGCACATCCCCGTACAAGAAAGGACGCCTATCATGTTTACTTCAACAACCTGTCTTCCTACAGTCAGGATATTATGTTCTATATTTTCTTTGAGGTTCCTACCTGGGGAGAAGAGCTCAACAGTAGGCATGAAATTTTAATCCAAATTGTCAAATTGGCCAATTCGATAGGGGTGAGGTTTGCCGTCCCTACTCAAACCCTGCACATGGAATCCTTTCCTGAGAAAAAAACATTAATTCCTGAATACAAGGGTGGCTATGAAGCAAAAGTCCATGATTTTGTCCAACAGGAACTTAAACCTAAAAAAGACTAAATCAGACTGCTAGTTTACTACGAATACCTGATGATATTCTTTTGGATCTCCTCCTGGTGAGACTGTTTTTACTTTTACCTGAAATCTTCCTTTGAGATCCGGAGCCTTAATTTCTAACGAGCCAGTCTTAGCGGGAGCATCTTGGGCTTCAGACCAGTATAGCACTGTCCTCCAATCCATTATTTTTTGAGCAGCCTTTGGAGCTTCGAACAAATATTCAGCTGATGCTATCCTAGGTTGGATACCTTGATAATCCAAGTATATTCCATTCGAAGGGATTGGAAATCCTCCAAAATCATTGTTATACGAACTAAAAGCAATTACACCTGGAAACTTTTCCTCATTTAAGAAAAAAGTACGGGTAAGTACTTCCAGTTTCTCAAATCCGGCTGGGTCAAATAACGCCAACATATCAGAATCAAATACAGGTAAGGCATCAATCAACATCAGAGGGTTGGAGTCAAATCCAGCGTCCAACACTTCATCTAATACCCGGAACTCTTTCTTTTTCTTTATCGTCCTTTGTCTTACCTCCGGTACGTATTCCTTGATCACGGTAGTCACACTTTCAAAACGGGTATAATCATCCAACAGATACGTGCGATCTACAGTAAAACCAGTAACAACGGGAAACAAACTGGTATCAAACTCATTCACAAAATATCCTTCCACCTGCCCGCCCTTCAGCAAGTTTTCCAACAGCTCCTGGTCAGCAGGCATAATTTCCAACTCGGGAAACACGAAACTGTTTTTGAAATGGGTGACTGGAGCAGGAGAAACTATCTGAAAATCCAGCAAGCTCTTGTTGCTATTAGCCTGGGCAACAAGAAATTCCCAATGCTTCATTCCTCCAGCGTCAAAATACATTGACCCTTCAGCATCCGGCCGATCAGTAAAAAGTGCCGACTTGTCTCCGTGAAGAGAGAGATAATATAACTGGGTAGTATCTACCGAGGCACGTTCCACCTTTGCTTCGACTATATGTCCAAAAAGTTCAGGGACTAATTTATGTTGGTCTATAGACTCATAAGCAGCTGATGAGGAAATCATTCCTTGCGTCATCAGGAAAGGATTTCCAGTAGCAATACTAACCTCCGTAACCTCCTCTCCCGCCGGCAGGTTAATCGTAAGATTTTCCCCAGTCCTAACCACCTGCTGAGACAGCAATGCATCACTATATGCTGTGGGAGTTGTAGCAAGCTTTCGCTCCGGAACCACTGCCGGAGGCACAGTCCTATTGAATACGGTAACAAATTGCTGAACCAATCCCTCCTCCAAATTCTGATAGGGGCTTACCCTAGTAAATACCCTGAGCAAATAATGATCAGAGGGCAGATTTGCAGGCAGCTGAAGAAAGTTAAAACTCCGGCCATTTTCCAAGGGCATTTTTGCCACAGCCACGGACTCATTGTATCGGTTTAAAAGCTCAGCATAGATGATTTTGGACTCCGTGGGACTATCATTACGCATAGCTTGACTGGAAATCCATATACGCTCCCCACCAAAATAAATGGTTTTGGGAATCGTAAACCCTATTTTTTCATTTCCAACCAATTGACAGCAGACATCCTGATACGCCAGAAGACTCACGATGAAAACTGCAAGAAATTTGTATAATAGTCTCATATCAATCTTCCCAGAAATCAGGTTTAACATTAGTACCTCTCAGCGTACAATCTGTACATCTTCTGATTGCCCCTTGGTATCCTATAGGAGCAAATCCGTTTTCAGGCATGACAGGAACTACAGGCACAAAGCTGCCTCCTCCAAAAGAAATACCATAATCAGCTTTCAAGACAGTATCAGGCTCGATAAAACAATTATAGTAGGCTGGTTCATCTGCCACCCAAGGCGCCACCTCCCTTACATCCACAAAAAACCTTCTCTGCTTTACCGTGCCTAGACTTACGTATCCCACTACGGGCACAGAAGGATCTTGATCATTCTTTATATTCCCACTTATATTGGATGGCAAGGGACTGAATATAGATCCGATATCATCCGTGTTCCTTCTGAGAATTTCCCAAAACTCCGAGGCTTTACTGTCCAAAGCTTTTTGAGAAATCAAAATACTGTACCGTACCGAAAGTCGCTCGTCGCCTTGTTTAATATGAGCAATGGATTGTCTAAACACAAACTGATTCTCAAAACGTGAGGATGTTTCCAATATCAGGTCAGAACTCACAGAGCCCCTATAACACATGTTCGTACGTTCATCTTGGTTTCGGATGACCACATCATTCAGTTCTGGATCGTATTTAAAAGAGGAGGAGATTTTAGGTCGAAACGCATAAGTCTCTTCATAAGTCCATAGAAAATCGTCGGCATTCTCATCCCCTCTTGTTGTCAGATATATCTCTGCTCCCTCTTCATTTCTTTCAAACCCCACATCAATTATATCAGGGGTAAGGATTGGTTTTAGCAAATCCGAAGTATAACTTTTGCCATCATTGGTGGAAATATAAAGCCTGTATAATTCATCTTCAGGAATATCATGCGCAAACTCAAATTCCCCAAACCCCAAATCAGTGAAGGGATAGACCACTCCCGATTCCGACCTGAGAGAGACTATCGCCCCGGGATAATTAGGCGTAAAATCATCTTCTGTCTTAATATTCCTGGAATAACTCAGCTTTAAGGTACTAGGCAATCCTTCCGTATCCAGATAGCCTTCTACGACTAGCACTGTGAGATCCGTTGGTTTTAAGTCCGGATCAAAAGGCTCTCTACAGGCACTGATCCATAGCAAACAGAAAAATAAAACTGGAATTAATCTCTTCATCAGAAGCGGAAATTATAAGTAATGTATGGAATGGGCCTTGCAAATATAGATAGCTGATATCCTCTCAACTGCCCTTCTACCGGAGTATAGTACACCGAATAGGGATTACTTCTTCCAAGCATATTATAGACGCCAAGTGACCAGGATGAATGAGCAAGCTTTTTGACCTTATGGCTTCCTTCCAAATTAATGGAAAAATCCATCCTGAAATAATCAGGTATTCGGTAGGCATTTCGCTCAGAAAAGTAAACACGCTCAGAACCGGCATAATCAAACTTTGAAATAGGCAAAGTAATTGGGCGGCCTGTACTATAGTTCAAATTCAAGGAAGTATTTACCCGCTTGCTTACCTCATAATTGGCAGTTAGAACTATATGATGCGGCTGGTCAAAATTGCTCGAATAATAATCCCCATCGTTTATTTTCTCCACACTAGGCTCGTCAGATGTCCTGATCAGCGAGCGGGAATAGGTGTAGGCCAAAGACCCTTGCAGCAAACCTGTGCTTTTTCTGAGCAAAAACTCTACACCGTATGCTTTACCATCTGAGTTCAAGACATCCTGTTCCACATTGTCATTGAGGACAATATTGGCTCCGGAGCGGTAATCAAGCAGATTTGCCATATAACGATAATATACCTCCGTAGAAAACTCCAGTTTATTTTTGGCAAGGTTGCGGTAGTAACCTACAGAAGCCTGCCCGCCAGTCTGAGGTTTGATGTAGGTATCGCTCAATTTCCAGGAATCAGTGGGAGCTATGGCGGCAGTATTAGACAACAAATGGATGTTCTGCCTCATGGTGTTAAACCCTGCTTTGACGGAAGATTTGTTATCCAAGGTATAGCGTGCCGAAATCCGGAATTCCGGGCCATGATAGGTTTTCACGGTCTCACTGGCTCCGTAAGTCTCTTCTCCTATCACATTACTTTCCGTAAAGGGCGCACCATCCACATAAAGATTTACTGTGCTTGGGCCCAGTAATTGATATAACATATACCTCCCACCATAGCTCAGTGACAATCGTTCAGAAATTGTAAACTCATCTCCAAAATACACTGACATTTCCCGTGCGTTTTCTTCCTCCAGCTTCTTTTCTATCACAATCGATTCAGATCCATAAGGTATATTTTGTCCAGGATTCAATTTGTACTGTATGCCATGAACCCCAAAAGTCATAATGTGCTTTTCATTCTTTCTGTATTCAAAATCAGCTTTAAGAAATAGCTGCTGCACATTAAAACTGAAGTTAAACGAGTTGAGGGGATTGTCTTGCCCGATTATCCCGAACTCATAATTGTCACTACCTGCTGTGAATCTCCCTTCCAGATTATCATTGAAAAAGTGCTTCCACCCCAGAGCCACATTGATATTCTGATAAGAATAGGTGGTATCCGGGTCAAACCTAAAATCATCCTGGCTTAAATATGCGGTCAATTCCAGTGTGTTTTTATCATTTATGATGTGCTGAATATTCGCATTAATATCATAAAAAGAGATTCTGCTGTCATTTAGATCCGCTTCCTCATCGAGCAAGTCCAAGGCCCAATTAGAATAGGTGGTTCGTCCACCAAGCATAAATCTGGTATTCTCTCCAATAGGCCCATCCAAACTCAACCTACTGGTCAAAATTCCAATCCCTCCAGATCCACCTATTTTTTCAGATTTCCCGAAATTAGGATCCACCTGCAATACCGAGGAAAGTCTGCCACCATAATTTACAGGAATCGATCCCTTGTAAAGCTCTGCCCCACTTACCATATCCGCGTTGAAGGCTGAGAAAAACCCAAACGCATGGGTAGGATTAAAAATCGTGGAATTGCCATAGAGAATCAGGTTCTGGTCAGCGGCACCTCCCCGTACATTGAAGCCGGAAGTGGCTTCTCCCACAGTGTTCACGCCCGGCATAATCAAAATCCCCTTCAGCACATCTACTTCGCCCATCACCGCCGGGAGCCTCTTCACCTCTGCGATGCTGATGGACTGGACCCCCATGTCCAATTTTTTCACGTTCGAAAGCGCTCCGGAACTCACTACCACTTCATCCAGCGAAAGGATAGTCTCTTCTATGCTCATATTCAGCACACCGTCTCCTTTCAAGTCAATCTGACGCTGCTCCTGAAAACCTCCGATATTCTGTACCCATAGGGTATGTCTGCCCTTAGGTAGGGTCAATTGATAGGCACCGTCCTGACCAGTGACCACCTGGTTATAGTTGATTTTTTCCAAGACAACCGCACCATTCATTGGCTTGCCTGATTCTATACTTGTCACCACACCACTGAGCACTGCGGTCTTGGACTGCGGATTGTCCGATGCCCTGCCTATGGTAAAGAGCTTATTCTTATCAAAAGCACTTAAGGAATCACCGGGATTGGCAAGTTTATCCTGTCTTTCCTGAACCTGAAAATAACCAGCCGGAAATTCAATCTGGATTTTTCTGTCCCTGCTTACCCAAATTCTATTAGAGGAATCTATGATGTAACTTAATCTAGATCCGTCAAATACCTCATCCAAAATCACTTTGATATCCGAGTTGTCAGCCCGTAGATTGACTTGTATAGTTTCTACATCCTCAGCTTTGTAATAAAAAGTAAAATCAGTTTCCGATTCTATTCTTTGTGCAAAACGTTCAAAGGACAAGCCCAAGAACATCCCTGTCACCTTGGAGTTCGTTGTCTGGGCATTCAGACCACCCAAAAAAGAGCTGAATAACGCTAGTAGTAAAAGTTTTTTCATTTCACAAATCCTTCAAAAGTGTCAGCCTTACTTTCCCTTAAGGAAGCTAATTCCAATATATACTTTTCCCTATCCATGGAAAAATAGAGTGACTTTTCCCTAAAATGCCTTTTCACGTCCTTTTTTTTGAACCCAAGACTTTTGATTGCCTGTTTTTTCTTGCGGATCAGGATAAATTCACCTTTGTACCAGTAAAAATAATCGGAGCTTTCAACATACCGATGGGTATGCTTCCCCACTTCTTTCACTGGCTCCAAGTATTTATAGTGCTTCTTCAACACCTTTACCTTCCCATCTTTCACCACACGATAAAACCCGTTCTTGTGATGGGCATAGCTGGCATTACCGCTAAAAGTCCTGAATAAAGCACCATCTACAAAATCAAATTCTTCGATTTTCTCAGGTTTGATCAGGATTTTCTGCCGGTAAACAGGATGAAAAGTGACTACCAAATCCGCATACTGATCATAGAGGAGAGGTACTTCGGTATAAGTGATTCTATTGATTGAAAGACTACCTTCTCCAAATTTCCTATCCAGATAATAAGGGTCGCCTTCATGACTTAAAGGAGGTTCCTTAAACTGCCCACCGGTGATGAGCTCTTGAAAATAGGGCAACTGATCTTTATATAAAGATAAATAGGATTCTGTCTGCCCAAAAGTCTGAGAAGCACTGACAAAAAACAGAAGAAAAGGTACGAAAAAGGTTATTTTTAGCATATGTTAAGTACTATACTAGATTAGTTTGTGTTCTCTTTAGTTAAGAATAGTCTGAACGGCAAATACAGTATTTAAGTGGAAAGAACTTCTCAAAATTTCAATAAACCTAAAATGAATAGAAGAAATTTATTAAAAACTATTGCTTTTGGAGCCACTGCTCTTCCTTTGTCACCGACTCTTGCTTCTCCTACGAAAAGGAAAGATGCAACGCTACAATTTTCTTTAAACACCAGTACGTTACGTGGCCAAAAACTAGATCTACCACAGATCATAGAAGTAGCAGCCAAAGCCGGATATGATGGAATAGAGCTCTGGATCGCAGAACTGGAAGCGTATTTAGAAACAGGTAAATCCTTAGCATCTCTCAAAAAACTACTTAGTGATTCTAAGATAATGCCGGTAAATGCCATAGGATTTGCGCCATGGATGGCTCAGGATACGGCCAAAAGCAAGGCGGGATTTGAGCAGATGGAAAAGGAAATGGGTATGCTTGCCGAAATCGGCTGCAAACGGATAGCTGCCCCTGCTATCGGTGCCACAGCCCCCATAGATTTACTTGCTGCCGGTGAGCAATATGCGAAGCTGCTGGTGCTTGGAAGAAAGACAGGCGTTATGCCTCAATTGGAGTTTTGGGGTGCTTTTGAGCCCTTTCATCAATTAGGCCAAGCACTGGCTACTGCGGCTGCCGCCAATGATCAAGATGCCAGGATCCTGCCAGACGTATACCATTTATTCAGAGGTGGGTCAGGTTTTGAGGGGTTGAAGCTTGTCAACGGGAATGCCATCGAGGTCTTTCACATGAATGATTTCACGTCTAAACCAAGAATCGAACAAAAAGATAGTGACCGGGTATATCCAGGAGATGGCATAGCTCCCATGGAAGAAATAGCCGCAACGCTGAAAGCTATGGGAGGCAACAAAATACTGTCCCTGGAGCTTTTCAATGAAACCTATTGGTCCCAAGATGCCCAGGAGGTAGCGAATACGGGTCTAAAGAAAATGAAGCAGTTTTTTTAATTGGAATTTTGGAGACCACATAAAACAAAAGCAGGAAAAAGTGACCTTTCCTGCTTTTTGGTTTTTGAGACTTTAGATTTTATCCATCAGCCTTTAGACTTTCTCCACCCATTCCACACCAGTATCCTTCCAAGCCCGGTCTTTTGCGGAATTTATCACTGCCTCGCAAACTTTCTGAGTCTCGAAGGCATCCCGGAAGGTCGGATGGCAGGATTCGCCGGTTTCCAGGCTATGGAAGAAATCTGCCACTTGATGGATGAATGAATGTTCGTATCCAATGGATGTTCCAGGAATCCACCATCTGTCCATATAAGGATGATCGCCATCTGTCACATGAATAGATCGCCATCCACGAACCTTGCCCTCATCATCATGGTCAAAATACTCCAGGCGGGTCAGGTCATGAAGATCCCATCGGATCGACGCATGCTCCCCGTTTATTTCAAAGGTATAAAGGGCTTTATGCCCTCTGGCGTATCGGGTAGCTTCGAATAAGCCTAACGAACCGTTGTCAAAATGACAATGGAAAATACAGGCATCATCGATGGTCACTTTCTTCCTTTCACCTGTCCCTTGATGAACTCTTTCTTTGATAAAGGTTTCAGTCATCGCGGAGACATCCTTAATCCCCCCGTTGATCCACATTGCGGTATCTACACAGTGGGCAAGTAAATCACCTGTGACTCCAGATCCTGCCGCCTCCGCGTCCAGCCTCCATAGTGCATCTCCGCCTTGCGGAAGATCGGGACTAATAGTCCAGTCCTGCAGGAAATTTGCACGGTAATGGAAAATCTTGCCAAGCTTACCCGAGGCAACGATCTGCTTTGCCAGGGTTACGGCAGGCACTCTCCTGTAATTGTACCAAACCGTATTTTTCACACCTGCTTTTTCCACCGCCTCTACCATCCCTTTGGCTTCCTCCACAGTTCTTGCCAAAGGTTTCTCACAAAGAATCATTTTTCCTGCTTCGGCAGCAGCTATGGCAATCTCTGCGTGCATGTCGTTAGGAGTGCAGATATCCACGGCATCGATATCATCTCGTTTCAATAATTCCCGCCAGTCTGTCTCTACAGATTTATAGCCCCACTGATCTGCGAATGCCTGGGCTTTTTCCTTACGTCTGGAACAGCAAGCTTGTAACACAGGTACATATTCATATTCTGGGAAAAAGTCAGGAACTCTTTTGTATCCATTGGTATGGATCCGCCCCATCAGCCCTGTACCGATGAGACCTATTCTGATATGTTTTTTATTCATGATTGTAAAATTTTAAAATTGGAAAATTGGAAAATCAGGTATAAAGTTGGAAGGCTGTAAAGTTTTATACTATCGAAGATTTGATTTGGAGCTTAATGATTAACCTTTCCCATCCCCTCGTAAATCGTATTTCGTACTTCACAATTGACACTTTACCCTTTCCACCCATGCGCATTTCTTACTTTCACTAATGCGGCCAGAATATCATTCCAAGTTTGCTGATTATTCATAACCGCGTTTGGGAACATGCATCCATCCCAACATATATGTTTGAATGCCTTGGTCAACTCTCCATTTTGATCACGGAGCCAGTATCCTGCATCATGGGCTATATCCAAAACCCCGTTAGGATCAGTGGCCTGGCAATGCCTTCCTGTCTTATCATGTGAGCCAGATCCAAACACAGAACCGTCATTTTGTGCCACATGAAAATCTATGGTCCATGGACGAAGTGCATCCGTCACTGTTTTCAAAGCTGCTTTGACTGCTTCCCGGTCTTTTAGATCCGCATCTTTCGGGAGAATCCTATGCTCCGGTGCATTATACCCCATGGTGTAAAGGAACGTATGGGACATATCTGCCTGGAAACCGATATTTGGTCTGTCCACCATCTCCAGTAGCTCTACCATATATTTCCAACTATGCATAGCTCCCCAGCAAATTTCCCCCTCGGTAGCTAAGCTTTCTCCATAACCAGCTGCAACATCACATGCTTCCCGGAAGGTTTCCGCTATGGTTTTGGTGTTACCGGCAGGGTCTTTCGCCCAGTCCTCCACTCCGGCAGCTGAATCTATTCTCACTACACCATAGTGACGGACCCCAAGCTCATTGAGCTGCTTGCCAAATTCACAGGCTTTTCGAACCATATCAACAAATGTCTTTCGCTGATCTGGTGTCCCCATGGCAGAGCCCGCCCAAATCGGTGCGACCAATGAACCTGCGACAAGGTTATGCTTTTGTAGTTTTTCTGCCAGAATCTTGGCTTCATCAGGATCGCTGAGCGAGAAATGAGGTTCCAGCAATCCTAGATCCACTCCGTCAAATTTCACTCCGTCAACTTCCGCAGCGGCAGTCATTGCCAAAAGCGAATCAAAAGGAATTACCGGTTCTGAATCTGCACCTTTGCCGACTATTCCCGGCCAGGTGGCATTATGTAATTTTGGATAGTTATTTTGGCTCATTGTTATGTGGGTTTTTAGTTTTTATAGAAAGACCGAAGCTGGCAGATAGAAGACAGAAGTGGTTCTCGGTTCTAAATTCAGCTTTCGATGTTTATTATTTTTGTTCTATGTAATGAATTGGGAATCTTTCCTAAGATCATTGATTTCAAACCTAGTGACTAACTCTAGTTTGGACGTCGTCGATCGCACATCTTAAATCGTAAATCAGTATCACTCCACCACCTTAAGATCCGGGTTATCCGGGCCGAAATGTTTCAGCATCACAATAGGATCAGTTTTAGAAAGATTGGTGATTCTGACACCTGCCTGTGCGGCTTTTTCACTGACGAAATACTCATCATGCGTTAATTGTCCAAAGCGGATAAGAGCTGGAGTTTCAATATCCCAATCGTTCATTTTACCAAAACCCTGCATCATAATCATACCATAAGCAGCTGAATCCTTTATCGTCACGGTTTGCCCGGGGAATACCGTCAACTCTTTGGCACTGTAATCATGGGAACGATAACAAATCCACTTATCATCATATCCTTTGGCGTTCATTTCGGCTCTGTCTTCCACAGGGATAGGCTCCATATAATGGTTATCCATCAGATTTGGGTTGACATTCAGATCCCAATCAATCATCTCCACGAGTAAATCATAGTCGCCCCAGCGATCTTTCGGTGTGGCATTCCAAAGTAATTCATCCGGTATAATCGCTTCATTCACCAGAGATTGGTACATGGCAAAAATATCGGAGGCTTTTTGAGGTTCATAGGTACACAAGCTGCCTGGGGCATGAAGCATTCCCGGAGGCACATTCCAGCCTGTACCCGGCTGAAGTCTAAATGCCTGAGAGTAATTGGTGATTTTATTATCCCCTTTATCGAAATTCTTCAGACATTCCAGAATAGTCTCTTTGGAAGTTCCCGGAGCAATCCCAAAAAAAGTGTAGGGATAATCACCGCCATGGTTATTGACTTGGGGCGGAAAATAATAAGCTTCCGGCTTGCCGTTTTGACCAGTCAGTTTACCAAATTCATCACTTGGATGAATGTGATGTGGCAACGGCCCCATGTTGTCAAAAAACTTCGAGTACATAGGCCAGGATTTATATTTGTCCCAAAGCCGGTTACCAATGATCTCCCCGCCTAATTCATCAATTGCATCTTTGAGCAAAAACAATTCTGTTTTGCCTCCGTTTTCATAGGCAATATGGCTAAGGCCTTCGTTTTTGCTGGTCAGTGGGCCATTTTCTGCGGGAGTAGTAGATGAAAACCAGCGCTCATCGATCCCGCCCCGGTTGCCTCCCAGACTGTAATAATCATCCGGGTGCAATTTGATCCTTCTCCCCGGTACGCAAAATGAGCGTGGCACCCAAGTCGGGGTCAATCTTAAAATTCCTTCGCCCTGCTCCAGGGCTTTTTTTGCTAAACTCATGGGTTTATTGATTAAAGATATAATTTGAAAATCGGAAGATTGAAAGATTTGAAAATTCTCCAAATCCCATCAACATCATATTTTTTAAAGGTTAAATTCTTTGACAGACATCCCCCTTAGTACTTCCAGCTTGATGTCGTAATTTCTTTTTTCTCCTGGTTCTAATAAAATCAACGTTCCATTTTCACGGGCAGCTGCCTGGCCGATCGGAGGATTCGTCGCAGGTTCCAGGGCAGTCACATATTCATTTTTGCCCCAATGCTGCCAGTTGATCAGCCATGGCATTTGCTTCTTGGAAAAGGAAATACCTAATCCCAACTCCAATTGATCGTTCATATACCCGCAAGTGACTTGATCCATATGATCAGCTTCCGGATCAATAAAAGCCACATCCTCCCCAAAGCCTGAATGTTCATCGAGTGGCACAGCACATGTGCTGAACTTGTGCTTTTTATTAAAGTCCGAAAGTAAATGGTCGGAATCTCTTTCTTGAAGCTCCCCTTTCCACACGATCCGCGTACCCTCATCAATCAGAGGCCAACCGCAATTGATATGGTAAAGAACCATATGTGGTGCGGGTGTATTTCCGCGATTGCTCACTACATCATTAATCTTGATTTTGGGTGAACCTAAAGTTCCTGAGATGCTTCTTTTCAGTTCCAAACTCGGCCCGAAAGTAGTCGTCTCCCTGATTATCCCTACGATTTCAAAATCAAGGTTGCCGGTATAAATATCAGGCTGCGTGATAGAAATCAGTTCTGCAGGCGTATTGCTATAGTTTCCATGCAGACCTCGCTGACCTGTTTCATCTTCGTTTGGTGGCCCAATGGAAGAAACCCCGCAGGTGGTCAACAAGCCTCCGCCAAAAGTGCGAAGCCAGTCTATTCCCTGATTGGAAAAGGGCTGATGCGAAACATGTCCCGCATTGCTGAGCCAAGCCAGGCTATGCTCATTATAAAATGCATCCAAAATATCCATCCCCCTGTCCAGGACTACTTTGTATCGCAGTCCGGTTCCGGTATTGATCCAGGCGATACGGGTTCCGCGACCTGCACCATTGTCAAGAACTGAAGTTTCTATCCCACCTATCTGGCGGGAATTGGATAATTTTTGTTTCCAACTGGATGGATCTGAGAGATTCATTAAGGGTATTTGGTCTAACTCCTAAGCTATAAAAAAGACCTTCTGACACTATCCTGCCCTATATGGGTTGGAAGAAAAAGCCCGGGAATAAGTTAGGAAAATTGTGGGTGAGAACGTTGCCGTTGATAAAAAAGTGTTGCAGTCAGGAGACTGCGACAGCTTACGTCCAAGACTTAAGAACTTGAAATAGAACAATCAGAAACAAAAAAATAGCCCAGATTGTAAAACCTGAGCCATTCAAAAACTACTGGTTCTTAGGACCTGCCTGACCGGTAGGCAGGCTTGGACCTAAACCAATATAGTCTTTAGACTGGCATCAGTGAGACCTTTAGTAAACTCTATTATCCATTATTGCAGTTGGGAGACTGCAGTACTGTGAGTCCAAGTCTGAAGACTTGGACTAAAGTCTATAAAAATGGCCCAAGTTTTTCAACAAGGGCCATTGGTAATCTATAGAATACCTGAAGATTTACTGCTTCAGCATCACATTTTTGAATTCGACCTTCATCGGTGGGCCTACATGAACCTGCACTCCCAGATATCCTGATTCCATCCCGTTCTTGGCATCTTCGTCATGCACCTCGGACATCAACTGGCCATTTACATAATGTTTTAGCACATTGCCTTTAGCTACAATATGGATACTATTCCAGTCACCCGCCTTTATCATCGCCCCAAGTTCAGCCCGGTCACCGATTTCTTTCTCTAGATTGAGCCCTTTCCAGGCGTTCCTTTCTACATATTCCCGGATCCCTACTCCTTCAGGCTGAGTAGTGATTTTAGTCAACTGCCCTCTATAGGCAAGGGTAGTCCTTTTACGCTCCTCATAGTTTTGCCCGGTATAGGTATTTTTACCATCTATATCGGCCTGATAGCCTTTCAGAGCAAAGGGGACATCCTCGACTAACTCACTTCTATAGTTGATACCGGAATTACCTCCTTCGGAAATTTTAAAATCTGCTTTCAACTCAAAGTCTCCAGGCTGCCCTCCTTCCCAAATAAGGAAGGTATTCGCCTTTAACAGCGTCTCAGGGGTAATCTCTCCCACTATGGAACCGTCTTTTACAGACCAATAAACAGGATCCCCTTTCCATCCTTGGAGTGTCTCTCCATCGAAGATAGGCTTAAAACTTGCCTCAGCAGCAGAAATCGGATCTAGAGAAGACTTGGAAGTATCACTCGGCTGCTTACAATTCACAAAACCTATCATAAGCATCGCTCCTAAGCCTAACAATTCAATTCTTAACAGCTTGGATTTCATAAGATTTTTCATTTCCCTTCTCAGTTCTTCGTTTGATATACTTGATGATTTGGATTTCCTCCCGAAATGAGATAAGCCATCAGATCCTTCAGTTCCTCCTCATTCAGGCGGTTGATCAAGCCTGGCATCATGACAGACACCTTAGAATCTTTGACTAAAACCACATTACTTTTTTCCACTTGGCGCAGCACATCCGGAGAAAATGGATTTTGGGACACTGAATAACTGTTGTCGTCTTCGTTGATGATTCTGCCCATCACAGAGCTCCCGTCTTTCAATTCGATCACACTGGCCACGTACTGCTCTGAGATTTCATCGCTAGGATTGATTGTAGCTTCCAGGATATCTTTTGGGGAGAAACGTGATCCCAATTGAGTCAGATCAGGGCCTATTATCCCTCCCTCGCTTTGGATGGTATGGCATGATTGACATTGGGTGGCCGCGAACATTGCTTTGCCTCTGGCTAAATCCCTACCAACCAGATCCTCCATCAGAGGCTCTGCTTCTTCTACAGTCCATCTCCTTCCAGGGCCTTCAGGCTGCACATCTGAATTCACTAAGTCGTTTCCATTCCCTGTCAACATAGCCGCTCCGGACAGCTCATTATACTTGTCGAAATCAGCTTTGGCCACATTCGAAAGAGCCATTTTTCTCGCTCTATCAATAAAGCCTACATAACTTCTCCCTCCTTTGTACTTAAATGCGCCCTGTATCCACGAGAAATATTTTTCATGAAGTTCCGGTGTCCAGCCCGATTTTGCCCCTCCTAGTACAGTAGCAAGATAAGTCTGCTGAGCAGGAGGCACATTGGCCAGCATATTAGCGATATCCAAACCGTACTGGGGGTTTCTCATGATCAGATCCGATGAGGCAGAAAATGTTTTCTGATAGTTTGGATCATCTTTAGAAGTTTCCAACAATGCCAAAGTTTTTTCTACTGCATCCGGGGCATCCAAATGTACCAGCAGCACAGCCATCGCCCGATCCAAACTGTTGTTGTTTGAAGGGAAATTAGGATCCAGATATGCTACAAGTTCAGATTTCACTGAACCTGACGGTTCTCCTTGCCTGGCTAAAATCAACTCGAAAGCCCTCAAAAGGTCTTGTTTGCCTTTTTCATCCAATGTACCATAATCTATACCCATCAAAGCCTGGAGCATTGGCGTACTTCCCCCCTTATCCGTATGTCTGGCCAAGGCAATCATTGCTTGGGTCTTTCTTACAGGATCAATTTCTTCCAGAGCTTTAGCTTTCCAAGAATTCACCGGCTGATGCTCTACTGCTATTCTAGCCGCATACTGAACAAAACGATCTTTATGGTTAAGATTTTCCCAGGCCAACTCCAGTCCTGAAGCAGGAGCCCCAGCTACATGGAGGCCTTCCAACTCCCTTCTGAGCTTTGCCTCTGCGGGAAGACCAGCAAGTTGAAGGGCGGACTTATCTGAAGTATCCACATCTCCATCGTAATAGACCCGATAGACATCCGATTCCAACCTTCTCCCCCCTGTCATAAAGTACATCGCTCCATCCGGTCCTATCACACCATCAGTCAGCGGTAATGGAGATCCTGAGATAAATTCCTCAGCTTTTGCCTCATAAGTCCCGCCTTTTGGGGTGAGTGTCATGGAATAGATAATCCCAAAACTCCAATCAAATGCAAAAAGTGATTTCCTATACTTTTCAGGAAAATTCGCCCCTGTTCCGAACATTACATTAGTGGGTGAGCCCTGCCCTATATTCAAAATAGCAGGCAGATTGTCCGGATAATCTGGTGACCATTTTTGGTTCCCCGTTCTCCAGCCATACTCACTACCAGATGTCACATGACAGATTCTAGTAGGACGGTACCACGGCATCCCAAAGTCCCATTCCATATCAGAATCATAGGTAAATAGGTCTCCCACCTCATTAAACGCAATATCAAACGGATTTCTATAACCTGCCGAGATCAGTTCCCAGTGCTTTCCCTCCGGATCTATATTCGCCACCCATCCTCCTGGAGCCATTCTATCATTGGCATGCCCTCTAGGATCTTTGATCAAAGGAAAAAGATTGTCTTCCTGCCACACCTTTGG
>CBFGUY010000035.1:0-29329 GCA_965651895.1 uncultured Algoriphagus sp.
CCCATCATCCCAAAATAAAAATAGCACAGGTTCTGCCTTCTTCCTATCACAAAATCGACGGTCAAATAGAGTTGTTTATGGAGTTGATCCATAAAAATTCCGAGAATGAGTTGGTCTCACATCTGAAGGTGATTGTTCCAGAATTTATCTCCAATTCATCCAGGTTTGAGGTTTTGGATAGAATGAATTAATCACCGATGTCCATAAAAAATGCCCTCAAAAAGCACATCGCTGATGAGGGCATTTATTCATTTAAGAACTTAACGTTCAAGATTGAGAAACAACAATCTTTTCGATTTTGTCTCCTGCTTTGATGGTGTCAATCACTTCCAAACCTTCCACTACTTTACCAAAGCAAGTGTGGTTTCTGTCCAGATGGGCAGTATTGTCTCTGCTATGGCAAATAAAGAACTGAGAACCTCCCGTATTTCTTCCTGCATGTGCCATAGAAAGAACCCCGCGATCATGGTACTGGTTGTCACCATCCAGTTCGCATTTGATGTGATATCCTGGGCCACCGGTTCCATTGCCTTTGGGGCAACCTCCCTGAATCACGAAGTTGGGAATAACTCTATGGAATGTCAATCCATCATAGAAACCTTTATTGGCTAAATCAATGAAATTCTGAACCGCAATAGGGGCATCATTCTCATAAAATTCCACTTTCATTGTACCTTTTTCTGTAATCAATTCTGCTGTCTTCATTTTTTCAGGTTTTCGTTATGTCCCCATCTGGAGCTTCATATATTAGCTTCGCAAAAATATAACAATTACAATAAGATTTAACATGTTTTCCATATAGGTGACATATAATTACAGCAGATCAATTTAATAGGCAAATTTTAAAATAAGCCATACCTATAGCTAAATAACTGGTTGATAGAGGAGTATTTATTCATTGATTTTTAAGAATCAATAAGCCATTGTTCGATTTATGTTTTCATTAAGCGGATTTTGCCACTAGTATACAAAGGTGAACACCATTGGAGAACAAGGTTCGTGATGATTGTAATCATTCTTTGTATGATCCTTGCGATGTGCCTTCCAGAGCAGGTTCAGAGCAATTAGTGTCAGCGGGCATACTATAATATCTAGCACCTGCCTGTAGCAGACAGGTGCGTAATGATATTTATGTCATAATGTAAGCGGCCCGCCTGCTAGGATATCCTGAG
The DNA here is from genome assembly GCA_965651895.1 of uncultured Algoriphagus sp. Lineage (GTDB taxonomy): Bacteria > Bacteroidota > Bacteroidia > Cytophagales > Cyclobacteriaceae > Algoriphagus. Next base: position 1,173 of record CBFGUY010000035.1, read on the forward strand.
AGGCAAAGTCTTTGAACTTCTCAAAATTTGACTTAAATGCCTCTGCGAGATCCTTTGCCTGCTTATCATATGCTTTTGCATCTTTCCAGGTTTGCCTTGGATTTAAGATCTCCGCAGGTACGTTAGGACACTCCTGTGGTATTTGAAAACCAAAGAACCTGTGCTGTGAAAATTCTACATGATCTAGCTTCCCCTCCAAAGCCGCCGTAATCATCGCTCTGGTATAGGTCAGTTTCATTCTGGATCCTATTCCATACGGCCCTCCAGTCCAACCGGTGTTAATCAGCCATACATTGGTATCATATTTCTCCATTTTTTCTCCAAACAGTGAGGCATATCTGGCTGGATGCAGGGGAAGAAATGCCGCCCCAAAGCACGCTGAAAATGTCAATTTTGGTTCGGTTATACCCATTTCTGTCCCGGCTACCTTAGCGGTATAGCCGGAGATGAAATGGTACATCGCCTGGTTTTTATTTAGCTTGGAAATAGGAGGAATGACCCCAAAAGCATCTGCTGTGAGGAAGAAAATATTTTTAGGTATTCCTGACTGTGAAGGAACCAGAGCATTGGGAATATATTCGATCGGATAGGCGGTACGGGTGTTTTCCGTCACCGATTTATCCTTAAAATCAACTTCACGGGAATTCTGTTTGAACCGTGTATTTTCCACAATGGATCCAAATTTGATGGCATCCCAGATTTCTGGCTCTTTCTCTCTGGTCAGGTCTATTACCTTCGCATAGCACCCGCCTTCAAAGTTGAAAACTCCATTTTCTGTCCATCCATGTTCATCATCACCCACTAGTTTCCGGTTTGGATCTGCAGAGAGGGTTGTTTTGCCCGTTCCTGACAGCCCGAAGAAAACAGCGGTGTCTCCCGCATTTCCTGTATTTGCAGAGCAATGCATAGAAAGCACATTCTTTTCATGCGGAAGAATGAAATTCAAAACGGAGAAAATCCCTTTTTTCATTTCCCCTGCATACCCGGTTCCTCCAATCAGGATGATCCTTTCGGTAAGATTGATTATAGCAAAATTTGGATTGGCAGTACCATCAGTAGTAGGGTCAGCCTTAAATTCCGGAGCGCAGATGATGGTAAAGTCATGTTCAAAGTCTTCCAATTCTTCTTTGGAAGGCCTTAGAAACATGTTGTGGCAAAAGAGATTGTGCCAGGCAAGGGTATTGATCACCTTTAATTTAAGCCGGTGATCAGGATCTGCACCAGCATAGGCATCCCGCACAAATAATTCCTTATCCGAAAGATGAGATTTCATTTTCTCCAGCAGCAAATCAAATTTCCCGGAGTCAAATGGGATGTTTATGTCGCCCCACCAGACAGAGTCTCTGGTTTTGTCATCCAGTACGATGTACCGGTCTTTAGGGGATCTTCCGGTAAATTTACCGGTGTCGGACATGAGGGCGCCAGTAGATGTAAGTTTTCCTTCTTTTCGCGCCAAAGCAAATTCCACCAGTTCAGCTGGTGGAAGGTTGTGGTGAACTTTTCTCTTTGTTGTCAAACTGAGAAAGGCCAGGGGGGAAGTCTGGGTTGCCAGATCTAGTTCCTGCATAAATATTTGGGTTTACAATCTGAAAATTGTCTTCACAAAACTACTCAAATACCAGCTAAAAAAAACATAAAAAAGTGCTTTATTTTTTATTACAATCGATTGCATGAGAGAAACGGATGTTTATTTGGTTTCCTGTTTTATGTGATATAGTATCTGGAATACTTGTGATCAATCTGGGGTGAATTTTGGTGCTTTAGCTGTAAATCCATATTCTTTCCTTTGGAAACAACTGATAAAAAGGTTTATCATTGTGAAATTGATTTCACCCAAATAAAACTATCCTTGGAAAAACAACTTACTCCTGAATTTGAAGGCCCTACTATTTTTGGCCATCCCAAAGGCTTGATGACACTTTTTTTCACAGAAATGTGGGAGCGGTTCAGCTATTATGGGATGCGGGCATTGCTCATACTATTTATGACCATGGCTATTGCAGAAGGTGGTTTGGGGTTTGACGACCAGACTTCCGGAGCTATTTATGGTCTTTATACTATGGGGGTTTATTTGTTGGCCTTGCCAGGTGGCTGGCTTGCAGATAGGCTTTTTGGCTTGAAAAAATCAGTATGGTACGGTGGTATCATCATTGCTATTGGCCACTTCACTATGGCGCTTCCTGGGATAATAGCATTGTTTTCAGGCAATCATGATGCAAAACATGAATTAAACACGCTTGATACTTCTTCATTCTTTCTGGGATTAATATTAATTGTGATTGGTACTGGGCTTTTAAAGCCAAATATCAGTTCGATAGTAGGACAACTTTATCCCAAAGGAAGTACAAAGCGCGACGCAGGTTTTTCTATTTTCTATATGGGAATCAATTTGGGTGGTTTCATTGCTCCGATTGCCTGCGGAACTTTGGCTACCTATGATATGCATTTAGGTTTTGGACTTGCGGGGCTGGGGATGGTTTTCGGACTTATTCAGTATAAATTGTCCGGAGGAATACTGGAAGGGTACGGTGAACCGCCATTGTTGGTGACTGAGGAAGAGGTCTCGGGCCAGAAGAAACTGAGATCTTTAGTCACTTACATCGGACTTGGTGTGGCGGCACTAGTCGGAGTGCTATTTATGGGGGTCATTCCAATCAATGTTTCTGCCATTGCAGGAGCCTCTGGGACTATCATTGCGCTTGTAGCTTTTGGTTATCTGGGGTATGTGATAGTCTTTGGCGGACTTGGCAGTTCAGATAAAAAGAAAGTAGGTGTTATCGCTGTTTTATTCCTCTTTTCCGCAATGTTCTGGTCTGGATTTGAGCAGGCCGGATCTACGCTGAATCTATTCGCAGAACGTTTTACAGACCGCCGTATCTTGGGTTGGGAGATCCCTACCAGTTATTTTCAGTCTGTAAATTCTATGTTCATTATTATTTTCGCACCTATTTTTGGTGCGCTTTGGATTTGGCTGGGCAGAAGGAACCTTGAGCCGAGCTCTCCCCTGAAATTTACTTTTGGGCTCCTGCTTCTGGGCATTGGTTTTTTTGTGATGTATTTCGCTACCAAGATCGCAGCTTCAGGTGAACTAGCTGCGCCTACCTGGCTTTTGATCACCTATATGTTCCATACCTTCGGTGAGTTGAGTTTGTCACCCGTAGGACTTAGTTTGGTGACCAAACTAGCGCCGAAAGGTTATGCAGGACAAATGATGGGAATCTGGTTCTTGTCGATTGCACTGGGAAATCTGATCGCAGGCTTGATAGCCGGTGAAGCTAGCGGAGGAACCGATGAAGCACTGGCCCAGATGCCAGACCAATACATGTTGATTGTTTACACTGTATTTGGCTCAGCTGCCTTGCTTTTCCTACTCAGACCTATGCTTAAGAAGATGATGGATGATGTAAATTGATGCGGGAGTAGATGTTCATCAGTTGAGTACAAAAAATCACTTGGATTCTAAAGGAAGATTACGGTCTGAAATCAGCGTAATCTTCCTTTTTTTTACGATACCCATCAAAGTCCATTTCGTCCAGGTAAGCGATGGTATAGGTGATCAAAAATATAGGGACTATACCGCGGTCTCTTGACTTGTCAGTAGCTGTAAGTTTTCCGATACCACAGCTTCATCAAAAGTTTTGAACTTCAGTTCGGTACCTTGGCACCGAGTGTACCATCCGCCTTTCGTTTGGAAATTTCTTCCTCGTGTGGAGCCATTGCACGCAGCAGCTAAGAATGGTGTTCTAATGTCTTTGTCCTGCTTTAGATACCTGATCAAGGATCAGCTCGACTTGAAGACCTGAAATGCTATAGCCCTTTAAATCATGATCAAAACAAACTTGTCTGTACCGTGGTTTTTTTGGCGGCCTGAATAGTCCCTTTGAGCATTTCCTGCATCAAGCGAAGAAATCCGGGTTCCCAGTTTTCCGCATGTATTTTTAGATCTTTTCCTTCGTACTCGATGGGGCCTAGCATTTTTTCATAGCCTATAATCATACTCCAGATGGTATAAAAGGTGATTTCCGGTTGCAGCTCTGCTCGGATGCTCCCGTCTTTGATCCCCTGGCTCACCATCATGATCCCTATTTTGGCCGGCTCATGGTGGATTTCCAGTAGCTTCTGAAAATGTACGGACTCCAATGTTTTAGGATCTATCCATTTCCGGGTTTCAGGATTGTTGAATTTCTTGAGAAGATCTAGAAAATTAATAATGGCGTCATAGTAAACCTGGTTGGATTTAGCAAAACTTACTATCCTCACCAATAAGGAACAAAGCATGTCCAATCCGCTTTTCCCTTTTGTCCTGTTTGACCACTCATCCCTGAATTCATCCTTGAACTGATCAAAAGCCTTTTTGGTCAAGGCCATGAACAGATCTTCTTTATTTTTATAATAGAAGTAGGTGAGTCCCTTGCTGATTCCCGATGTTTTGGCTACATCTTCCATACGGGTGGCCAGATACCCTTTGGATGTAAATAGTGCTACAGCTGAATCCAAAATGAGTTTTTCTTTGTTTTTCTCTCCTGCCATGGGTTATTTTCTTTAAATAAAAATAGACCCCAAAGATATTAAACTTGGGTCAAAAATCGGGTTCAGATCTTTGCTAATTTGAGGAAAAACCGCAAAAAAAGGGCTTTAGGAAAAGCCTAAAGCCCTACTTCCATGATTTTCACATGCTTATCTAACTTCTAGTATATAGTAATTCTTCTTGCCTTTTTGTACCAACAAATATTTGTTTTGAAGCAGGGTCAATTTTATGGCAGCATTTGGGTCGGTTAGTTTTTCCTTGTTTATACTCACCCCGCCTCCCTGGATCATTTTACGTGCTTCGCCTTTGGAAGCAAAAACGACTCCCTGGGTGATTTCTCCGAAAATATCCAACACAGAATTAAGAGCCTCGTATTCAATTTTGTCTAGCTGGACTTGCGGTACTCCGTCAAACACCTGAAGAAAGGTGCGCTCATCCAAAGCAGCCAAATCCTCTGTGGATGACTTGCCGAACAATATTTCAGATGCTTTAACCGCCATCTGCAAATTAGAGTCTCCATGCACCATTCTAGTGATCTGCTTTGCGATTTCCTTTTGCAGAATACGCAAGTGGGGAGCTTCACTATGCTCTGATTCCAGTTTTTCAATGGTTTCCTGATCCAAAACTGTGAATATCCTGATGTACTTGGAAGCATCCTCGTCCGATACATTCAGCCAAAACTGGTAAAATGCATAAGGAGAAGTTTTCTCCGGATCCAACCATACTGAGCCACCTTCTGTTTTACCGAATTTGGTTCCATCAGCCTTGGTGATCAACGGGACTGTCAACGCATAAGCACTTCCTCCGCCCATTCTTCGGATCAGCTCAGTGCCGGTTACTATGTTTCCCCATTGGTCTGAACCTCCCAGCTGAATGGAGCAGTTCTCATTTTTCCATAAATGATAGAAATCATAGCCTTGAATCAGTTGATAGGTGAATTCCGTAAATGAAAGTCCATTTCCATCCTCCAAGCGTCGTTTGACAGAGTCTTTGGACATCATGTAATTCACCGTGATATGTTTGCCAATGTCACGGATGAAGTCCAAGAAGCTGAACTTTGACATCCAATCGTAATTATTTACCAGTTCGGCTTTGTTAGAAGTGCTTCCTGAGAAATCCAGAAACTTTGCCAACTGATCCTGGATGCATGCCACATTATGATCCAGTGTTGGTTTATCCAGAAGGTTTCTTTCTGCTGACTTGAAAGAAGGGTCACCGATCATACCTGTGGCTCCTCCTACTAAGGCAAAGGGTTTGTGCCCTGCCCGTTGGAAGTGCAACAGGGTCATTACGCCTACCAGATGGCCAATATGCAATGAATCCGCCGTGGGGTCAAAACCCAGATATGCAGAAGCCATTCCCTTATTCAGGTGTTCTTCTAATTCGGGAGTCATATCCTGAAGCATACCCCTCCAGCGCAATTCTTCTATAAATGAATTCATCTTGTCTTGATTTTTCAAGGTGCAAATATAGACTTGTCAATGGAAGGAATGAAAGAAAGAGGAAAAGCATTCAGGGAATATTTGAACATTCTGGCGTTGGAATTGTCCATTTGATATAATTATTTCTCTTTAAAAATTGATTTTTGTTTACTTTCAGAGCCTAAATCAACTCTATGATATGAACTTAAAACAAAAGCTTTTTTCTTTTCTGTTTGCCTGTGCTACAGTGACCACCGTGTATGGGCAAGATGCCCCCAGATGGATGCGATATCCTGCTATATCCCCGGATGGATCCCAGATAGTTTTTACCTACAAGGGGGATCTGTATTTGGTGGCAAGTGCAGGTGGCGACGCCAGGCAGATTACTTTTCATGAGGCGCATGATTTTATGCCGGTTTGGAGCAGGGATGGAAAGCAGATAGCCTTTGCTTCGGACCGCTATGGCAACTTTGATATTTTCGTGATGAGTCCATCGGGAGGAGCTGCAAAAAGGCTGACCTATCATTCCAATGATGAATTGCCATTTGAATTTTCGGCTGATGATCAATCCGTGGTATTTGGTAGCAATAGGATGGATGTGGCAGAACACAGGCAATTTCCTACTGCATCCCAGCCTGAGCTGTATTCAGTACCTAGACAAGGAGGCAGGGTAGATCAGATTTTCACCATCCCGGCTGAATATGTACAGAGCAATAAAGATGGCAGCAAACTTCTTTATCATGACAAAAAAGGAGGAGAAAACGAATGGAGGAAACACCACCAATCTGCAATAGCCAGAGATATCTGGGTGTATGACAAAGCTGCTGACACGCACACCATGCTTACCAGTTTCTATGGAGAGGACCGAAATGCAGTGTTTTCGCCTGATGAATCTGAGGTTTACTATTTGAGTGAGGAAGGTGGCACCTTCAATGTCTTTGCTATGGATATCAGCAACCCTAAGCAGACCATAGCTCTTACGACTTTGGAGAAATACCCTGTCCGCTTCCTGAGCATATCCGATGAGGGGGTGATGAGCTTCAGTTACGATGGGGAGTTATATACTCTCCGCAAAGGGGAGCAGCCTCGAAAACTAACTGTGCGTATCGAAACCCAGGCCATCAACAATCCGGATAGCTACATCAGTATCAATGGTGGTGTTCGGGAAATGGCTATTTCGCCAGATGGTAAAGAGATCGCTTTTATCGCCAGAGGAGAAGTATTTGTCACCTCTGTAGATGGGGCGTTGACTAAAAGAATTACAAATACACCGGAGCAAGAACGATTTGTGGAATTTGCCCCGGACGGCAAATCCATAATTTATTCCAGTGAGAGAGAGGGCAAGTGGCAGATTTTTCAGAGTACAAAAGTGAGGGCAGAGGAGCCTTTCTTTTATGCTTCTACTTTGTTAGAAGAGAAACCAATTGTGAGTTTAGAAGGGGAGGCCTATTTGCCTAAGTTTTCCCCTGATGGAAAAAAGCTGGCTTATGTGGAAGACCGACGCACGCTGAAAGTATTGGATTTATCTTCCAAGGAAAGCGTGACTCTTATGACGCCAGACCAGCTGTTCCATATGAGGGACGGAGATCAGTATTTCACCTGGAGCCCGGATAGCAAATGGCTCCTGGCTACCTATCGGCCTACTATGGCTAATTCGGAAGTTGTGCTTTTGGATGCTTCAGGTAAAGAAGCTATGAAAAACCTCACAAAAAGTGGCTATGGGGACGAAGCGGCAAAATGGGTAAACGAAGGAAAGCAGATGCTGTGGTTTTCCAATAGAGACGGACTTCGCAGCTATGCGACCAGTGGACAAAGCCAGAATGATGTATATACCATGTTTTTTGACAAAGCTGCCTGGGATAAGTTTACCTTGTCCAAAGAAGACTATGACCTATTGAAGGAAATAGAGAAGGCAAATAAAAAGGATAAGGAAGACGACAATGAAAAGGATGAAAAGAAAGATAAAAAGGATAAAGCAATAGTTCCGCTGACATTTGATTGGGATGGAATAGAGGAGCGCAAAGCTAAATTGACCATTCATTCATCTTCTCTAGGTGATGCTGTCCTATCGAAAGATGGAGAGAAGCTGTACTACCTGGCAGCATTTGAGAAAGGTATGAATCTCTGGAGCACTGACCTAAGAACAAAGGAAACAAAGCAGGAACTTGCTTTGGATACTAGTTATGGCAGCTTAGAGTGGGATAAGGATCAAAAGAATCTTTACCTGCTCAGCAACGGTACAATATCCAAAATCAACCCCGAAGGAATGAAAAAGGAAGCCATCAAAATCTCAGGAGAGATGACTTTCGACAGGAATGCGGAGCGGGTCTATATGTTTGACCACATTTGGTTAAGAACAAAGGGGATATTCTATACTCCCGATATGCATGGGGTAGACTGGGAAGAGGCTAAAGTAGATTATGAAAAATACCTTCCCCATATCGGAAATAGCTATGAATTTGCTGAAATGATCTCAGAAATGATCGGTGAGCTGAATGTTTCCCATGCAGGTGCGCGCTACTCCCGGTCAGTGGAGATGGCAGACCAGACCGCTTCACTAGGAGTGTTTTGGGATTATAAACATACAGGAAATGGCATTAAGGTGACTGAGATTATCTCAGGAGGTCCTTTGGATAAATCAGATCTGGATGTGGAGAAAGGCATGATCATAGAAAAGATAGATGGTGAAGTAGTGGATGCGACTACTGATTTCGCCCGTTTTCTAAATCGAAAAGCAGATAAATTCACTCTGATTGAAGTTGTGAGCCCTGGTTCCGGAGACCGTAAGCAGCTTACTGTAAAACCGATAACATTAAGAGAAGAAGGGCAGTTGCTTTATAAGCGATGGGTAAAAACCAACCAGATGGAGGTAGATAGTCTGAGTGGGGGCAAGCTGGGATATGTGCACATTCCGGGGATGAGTGACGGCCCTTATCGTAATGTCTATGAGGAGATGATGGGGAAATATCACGATAGCGAAGCTGTGGTAGTGGACACCAGATTTAATGGCGGTGGGGATTTGGTAGCGGATCTGGCCATGTTCTTTACCGGAGAGAAATTTATTACATATGCCACAGAAGCCAGAGAAGTAGGATATGAACCTACTTCCAGATGGACTAAGCCTACCTTGGCGATGTTTAATGAAGCCAATTATTCTGACGGGCATTGCTTTGCCTGTGGTTACACTGATTTGAATATTGGAAAGACCGTAGGAATGCCTACACCGGGAACCTGTTCATTTGCCGGTTGGGAAAGTTTGCCAGATGGTGGCAGATGGGGAGCGGTTCCTATTTCCGCTAAGAATAAAGCAGGGGAATGGATGGAAAATAATGAAACCAGACCTCAGTTTCTGGTGAAAAACATGCCGGGTAAAATAGATAAAGGAATAGACCAGCAACTTGAAAAGGCCGTAGAAGAGTTATTAAAAGATATACAGTAAAAAAGATAAAAAAAACCTGGTATTGCTACCAGGTTTTTTACTATCCAGAAATGATTACTGATAAGTTTTAGTGTTCAGTGTTTCATCATTTTTGAAGAAATCAGTGAGTTTTCCAAAGGAATTCTCAAAATAGCCATCCAGCATTTTCTTGATAATAAAAGATCTGTATTCGTCCTTAGACACTATAGGAAAATACTCGTGACTTTTACCGTAGGATTTGTGGCTAACAAATCCTTTGCGCTCCAATATCCTCACAATAGTCGATACAGTATTGTAGGCTGGTTTTGGTTCTGTCATAGGAGTAAGGATGTCTTTCACGAATCCTCTTTCTATCTCCCAGAGGATCTGCATGATTTCCTCTTCTGCTCTTGTTAATGGTTTCATAAGTAAGGCGTTAAGTTTTAATTGCTAGAAAATTATTCGTTTAGTTTCACAATTGCAAATAAAATCACCTTTACTTTTAATTTTTTTTGTCTCAAGAGATAAGACGTTTACATAATATTTTATCCTGTTCAACAAAAAACGGCCTCAAGGAGGCCGTTAGTTTTACGCAGGTCTTAATTTGATAATCCTAGTCAAGTGCAGCAATTTTACAATTGGATAAGTAGGGTCAAATTCATACCACTTTACTGCGAAATTAGGTCTGTTGGGCAGTTTGTGATGATTATTCTGGAACAACTCACCCAGCATCAACACATCGAGCAAAAGACTGTTTTTCGATTTATCGTTGTTGTCAAAATTGGCATAACCATACTTGTGCCCACTCCAGTTGACTATAGCTCCATGAACCGGTCCCATTAAAAAATGGATAGGAAGCAGAAAATACATCCACCAATGTGTACCTGGCAAATCAAATACTGAAATGCATAACACATAAATAGCTACATATAGCAACCCCCAGCTTACCCTTACCAGCATGGTATCCGCAAATCTGTCAAATCTATTCCAATCTGGAATATCCTTTGAGAATCTTTCTTCCGGTTTGAGGCGAAAAGAAAAGTATTCATTATAAATGTTCTTAGTCTTCCACATCATCGTGAAGAGGTTTTCAGTATGATGGGGACTGTGAGGGTCTTTTGGGGTGTCACTGTAGGCATGATGCATTCTATGCAGAATAGCATAAGCTCTAGGTGATAAATAAGAGCTACCCTGCCACATCCATGTGAAAAGATAGAAGAACCTTTCCCAAAATTTGTTCATATAGAACATTTGATGGGCTGCATATCTGTGAAGGAAGAAGCTTTGGCAAAACAGGGAGAAATACCAATGCAATAAGAAGAAAATGATGATTACCACTCGGTGAAGGATTTAATGTTAAAGTTGCAAATATAAGACAACGTATTCCAAGTAACGAATCCCAGCTATGTTCCATTCATTTTTCCGGGATGATATTTGTCATTTTTTCTGGAATATTAACCATTAACTGTAAATTTATAGGATGGGAACTAGAAATAAGCCTTTAGATCTTTTGGTTAAAATCTTACTTGGGGGGATAGCAGTTTTGATTGCTGAGTTTTTCCTGAAAGGGATCCATATAGATACCTTTATGACTGGATTTTTACTGGCAGCAGTTATTATCCTGATAAACATCACTCTGAAGCCTCTTTTGATAGTGCTGACATTACCTATAACAGTGCTGACACTAGGCCTTTTTTTGCTGGTGATCAATGCATTGATGATCATGCTGGCAGATCAGATTATACCGGGTTTTACTGTCGATGGTTTTTGGTGGGCAGTTTTATTCGCAATAGTCGTAAGTATCATAAATTCCCTTTTCGGCAACAATTTGAATCTTACCCAATAAGGGATGAAGAATTTCCTGGATTTTTAAATTCCGTTGATTTTTTGCTTTTCTGATAGGTTCAGATGTGCTTTTTGCTTCTTATTCAGGTCTTTATAACCCTAAGAATCACACGGTTTTATAACAATTTCTTTATCAGACTTTGCTGTTTTAATTAAAATCGATTAGATTTTGATACTATATTACTATTCTATTTAGTACTATTGAACCGCTAATCACTGAATAATAACTATTCTTTAACTATTTGACCCATGTCAATATCAAATCCAGGTTTTGATCCTATGCGTATCGGCGAGCTGAAGGAAGAGCTAGATAAGCTCAAAAAACCGTTTAAAATCATTCCCGATGAGGAAAACTCAGATGAGTTTGTTAATTTCTATTTTATTGGAATGTACCAGGGAAAGGAGGTCATTTACGATGCGGCATTATATACGCTCAGATTACACCATGCAAGTGAAGTATATGAGCTCGCCGAACATAAAGCTGCCCAGAAATTCCCGAATTTCAATGGAATCTCCTACGAAGAAGATGAAAACGGAAATTTAAAACCGCTCACCAGCGAGGAAGAAGAAATCGGTTGGTTTATCACCGAAATTATCATGGAGATAGAAGAAGAAGAAAGTGTGAAAGTGCAGGAGTTTGTGGACGTGGACACCCATCATGATTTTGGGATAGGGGTGGATGCGGCTTTGAATGTAGATCACATCGATGAGATCGTTATTTCAAACTTTATCAAGGAATTTAACGACGATACACTTGAGTTGGATGACACCATGTATGCCTTCCAATCTGAGGAAGAAGATATAGAAGATTAAATTGATTTCCATATAAACTCTAAGCTACGCTTGCTGACCACAAGCGTTTTTTTATGCTCAAAATTGCTTTTTCTACTGTTTATAACCATCCTCTTCCTGAAGGACATAGGTTTCCTATGCTGAAGTATGAATTACTGCCAGAACAGTTGTTGCATGAAGGGATAGTTCATGAAGAGAATTTTTTTGAGCCCGTGCCTCTGGACGAAAAGTGGATTATGAATACCCACACGCCTGAGTATTGGCATAAACTTAAAAATTTGACCCTTTCTAAGCCAGAAATCCGGGCGACAGGATTTCCGCTTACAGAAGAACTGGTAAATAGAGAAACCACTATCGCAAATGGCTCCATACAGGCAGCGCTTTTCGCATTGCAGTACGGCGTAGGAATGAATATAGCAGGCGGAACTCACCATGCTTTTGCTGATAGAGGCGAAGGATTTTGCCTCTTAAATGATATTGCTATCACGGCCAACTATTTGATTGATAATCAGATTAGCAAGAGTGTTTTGGCTATTGATCTGGACGTGCATCAGGGTAATGGTACAGCAAGTATTTTTGACGGTAACCCGCAGGTATTTACCTTCAGTATGCACGGGGAAAAGAACTACCCAATGAGAAAGACTACCTCGAACCTTGATTGTGCGTTAGCAGATGGAACAGGAGATGTGGAATACTTGAGAATTTTAGAAAAGCAGTTGGATAAAATACTAACTGATTTCACGCCAGATTTTATTATTTATCAGTCAGGGGTGGATGTGTTGGAAAGCGATAAACTAGGAAGGATTGGAATGACCCTGACTGGAGTCCGACAGCGGGACAGCATGGTGCTTAATTTAGGTAAATCACTTGGTGTGCCTATCATGTGCTGTATGGGAGGAGGGTATTCTTCGCAGGTCTCCAAGATAGTAGATGCCCATACCCAGGTATATAGAATTGCCCAAGATCTATACTTCTAGGTGCATGTATTGCAGTTAAAAATCCTATGAGATTCACAGTCTTTCCTTGTAAAGTCAATACTTTCTTTATATTTGCGCCCTTGTAATCAATAACATCAACAAAGTGAAAAGAGGACTAAAATTAATCGGTGCATTGAGCCTTGCTACAGTGCTATTATATGGCTGCGATAAGGCCGGAACTTCCACCACTACCAGCGAAGGAACCGCTAAAGAGGTTTCCCATGGCGATTTGGCTATTGCTTTCGTTTACACTGACAGTGTGATCAATAAGTACGATTACTTCAAGACCAAGTCCGAGGAACTCACTGAAAAAGGCAAAAAATTTGAAGGTGATCTTCAAAGTAGAGCAAGAGGATTTGAGCAGGAAATTCAGAATTTTCAGCAAACGGGCGGGAATATGACCCAAAATCAGGCTAGGGCTAAGCAGGAAGAACTAGCCAAAAAAGAACAAAATCTCATGACTTACCGGGATAATCTGATGCAGGAATTGTCTTCTGACGAATCTGCACTGTATAGTGAAGTTTATGATAGAGTTCAGAAATACTTAAAAAAGTATGCGGAGGAAAACAATCTTTCAGTGATTTTGAGCTACACACGAGGCGGAGCTGTCTGGTATGGCAATGATGCTCTTGATCTTACTGCCTCGGTGATTGAAGGATTGAACAAGGAGTACACAGCAGCACCTGCAGACACAGCAAAATAATTATAAGACTCTTTCTTAATATAGAAACAGAAACCCAGTTTAGGCTGGGTTTTTTTGTGGGAAAAAATTGGGTAATTTTGATGTTCTAACGAAAATCTATAGAATGAAAATCACTGAATTTTTAAAGCATAATTACCGTCACTTCAATGCTGCAGCACTGATAGACGCTGCTGAAGGGTATAAGTCCCATTTGGACAATGGTGGTAAGATGATGGTGACGCTTGCCGGTGCCATGTCCACAGCTGAGCTTGGGATTTCCCTAGCGGAGATGATTCGCCAAGATAAAGTTCAAATTATCACCTGTACGGGAGCTAACCTCGAAGAGGATGTTTTCAACTTGGTAGCCCATGATTATTACGAGCGGATTCCAAATTATAGGGAACTTACCCCGGCGCAAGAGCAGGATTTAGTGGAGCGGCACATGAACCGTGTCACCGATACGTGCATCCCCGAAATGGAAGCTATGCGGAGAATTGAAAATGTAATTCTGGAAGAATGGGTAAAAGCTGATCAGGCGGGTGAAGCGTATTTTCCTCATGAGTTTTTCTATAAAATCCTGCTTTCCGGCCAGTTGGAAGACTCCTATCAAATAGATCCTAAAAACAGTTGGTTATTGGAAGCAGCCAAGAAAAATCTTCCAATCATTGTTCCTGGATGGGAAGATTCTACCTTGGGAAATATGTTTGCCGGACATGTGATCTCTGGTGATGTAAAGAATGTACATACAGTACGATCTGGTATAGAGTACATGATGTATCTGGCAGAATGGTACACAAATACGGCTACAGACGAAAGTACAATAGGGTTTTTCCAGATTGGCGGGGGAATTGCAGGAGACTTCCCTATATGTGTGGTGCCGATGTTGCATCAGGACCTACAAAGAGAAAATGTGCCCCTGTGGGGCTATTTCTGCCAGATTTCTGACTCGACCACTTCTTACGGTTCGTATTCCGGTGCTGTACCCAATGAAAAAATTACTTGGGGCAAACTTGGAATAGATACACCTAAATTTATTATCGAGTCTGATGCAACGATCGTAGCGCCATTGGTATTTGCCATTGTGCTAGATCAATAATTATGAAAAAATTTATTAACGTATTTTCCAAAGCAAGCGGCACTATGCTGCTTGCTTTTTGCTTTTCATTCCAAATCCAGGCCCAAAAGATTATTTCTCTTTCGGGCGCCAACAGTCCCCAGGATGACATGAATCCAGTTTGGATTGGGGACAATACGCTGTTGTTTACTCGGGCTTTTCACCCAGATAATGTAGGTGGAGTAAATGATCCTGGAGATATCTGGATGACCAAAAAATCAGAATCAGGCGAATGGCAAGAGGCAGTTCACCGAGCTGATCTCAGCACAGATGGCTATGATTTTTCTTTGGGATTAGAAGATTACCTTACCTTGCTCGTGTACCATACTGGTGGTTCACGATTTGGAATTTACCAATATTCAAAATTTGGAACGGACTGGAATTTTCTGCGGCAGGTAACTATGCCTGGATTGGATAGCCTTTCGGGGCAAGTTACTGGTAGGGTAGGATCGGATGGGGAAGTGATTTTTCTCTCAGGAAAGGGTAAGGATAGTAAAGGAAATGAGGATATCTATGTAAGTGTGAAGAAGGGGCCTATTGAATGGTCAAAACCTATGAACATAGGTTCACCTATAAATACACCCGGTCAGGAAATGAGCCCGTTCTATGATGCCAAATCAGAACAATTGTACTTTTCATCCAATATGCACGAAGGAGCGCAAGGAAAGGATATTTATATCGCTAAACGGATGGGGAATGACTGGACAGGCTGGAGTAAGCCTGAACTATGGGGACAAATCAATACCCCAGGATCAGAAGTCTCTGTAACTTTTATCAATGAGGAAGAAGTAGTCTGGACAAGCACACAAAATAGTGATGGTTTTGCGGATTTATTGACTTTTGAGACTGTAGTGCCCTTAGTCATCCCGGAAGAATTCATTGCCGCTAGCCCAGAACCAACCGCAAAAAATGAATCGCCCGCAAAAGCAAAGACTGTGTCCGTGGCGCCAATTTATCCAACTTCTGCAGTAGGGTTTCCTGAAGTAAAAATGACTGAAGTGGATGAAGAAGTAGATGAACCCATCAATTGGTTTGTAGTGGATGCAAAAAACAAAAAAATGGTACCTTTTTCTATCAGTTGGAAGAGCGGAGAGAATACAGTAGCTATAACTGAACCTGATCTAATAAAGCGCTCTGAATTGATGGATTCTCAAGTAGGGGAAATTAAAGTAAGTGCTGATGGATATTTTCCAAAGTCTGTACTGATCAGCGAAATCAAATCCGGAGAGCCTACTGTAGTATTGATGACAAAAGCGGAATCCGGAAGTATAATTGTATTGGACAATGTGAATTTCAAACGGGGAACCGCAGAATTGGAAGGAGATGAGACAAAAGCCTCTTTGGCAGAGTTGGCGGAGTTTTTGGTGGAAAATCCAGATATGAAACTACGGATTCATGGTCACACCGATAATGCAGGGGATCCCGGGTTGAACAAGGCACTTTCACTTGAAAGAGCAGGGAGTGTAAGAGATTTTCTGATTACTAAGGGAGTGCCTTTTGAAAGTCTGAGAATATCGGGCTGGGGCGGTACTAGGCCGTTTGCTTCAAATGCCACCGAAATTGGTAGAGCAAAAAACAGAAGGGTGGAACTGGAAGTAGAACGATAAAAATGAATTAAACTTAAAAACGGCTTTGAAATCATCTTTCAAAGCCGTTTTTAAGTTTATAGAGAAAAGTCCCCTCTGTATTCCCGTTTCACAAACTGATTGGCAGGCTCAAAGTTGGTGACTTTCATATTCGGACCGTCCCATACGAGTTTTATACCTCTACCAGGATAGTCAAACTGATCCGGATTGTCAGGTTTAGGAGTTCTGTAATCATAGCTCCTGATGGCCAGATTTCCCATCAGTACCGATTCTGTCAGTGGACCCGCTATGGAGAAAGGAGAACTCAGGTTTTTGTATTCCTCGGACCCATGTCCCGCAATACAGGCGTCCACCCAATTTTTGTAGTGTCCACTATCGCCTCCGGGTACTCTATACAAGGTCTCCGGTACATTGATGTCTTTGGTTTTGGAGGTAGGAAGTAGTTGGGGATTGATGCCATAGGTAGAGCACATCATTTTTCCTTCAGTTCCTTCTATGATTACTCCATTGCCTCCATCACCCATCTGCTCATTTGGTTCCAGCTCCTCAGGTCGGGTCGGCTGGATACCACCATCCATCCAGTGGAATTCCAGATCTGATTTTCCAGGTCTGTCAAAGCGAAGGGTAATATGCGAGGAAGGAGGGCAGCTTTCCGGAAAATATCCTCTTTGGAATTCTCCCACGTACACTGAGCCTACAGAACATTCTGCGGATTTAGGATAGCCAAGCCCAAGCACACGGAAAGGAGGCTCCATAATGTGACAAGCCATATCACCTAACGCTCCGGTACCATAGTCCCACCAGCCTCTCCAGTTGAATGGTACGAGATTGCCCACATACTCTCTATACGGGGCAGTACCCAGCCAAAGATCCCAATCTAAATCCTCTGGAGGTGAAACTGGGGCTGTTGGCCATTGGATACCTTGAGGCCATACGGGCCGGTTGGTCCAGGAATATACCTTGGTGGCTTCTCCGATCAGACCTGCATCATACCACTCTACCATTTTGCGCACTCCATCACCTGAGGATCCCTGATTTCCCATTTGGGTGACTACCTTATATTTCTCTGCTGCCTCAGTCAGCATTCTGGCCTCATAGATATCATGGGCCAGGGGTTTTTGTACATATACATGCTTGCCCATCTTCATGGCTGCCATGGCAGCGACTGCATGTGTGTGGTCCGGAGTGGATACAGTGACAGCATCTATATTTTTCTCTTCCTTCTCCAGCATCTCCCTGAAATCCCTATAGTATTTTGCTTTTGGATGTAAGTCTCTACTTGCTTTTGCCCTGCTGTCATCCACATCACATAAGGCGATGAAATCCACCTTTTCAGTTCGGGTGATTCCTCTTACGTCACCTCCTCCCATTCCTCCCACTCCAATACCTGCTACACGGAGTTTGTCGCTAGGGGCAATGAATCCAGGTCCCCCTAGAACATTTCTGGGAACTATATAGAATCCAGCTGCTGCCAAAGCTGAACCTTTGAGGAACTTTCTCCGGGAGTTTCCAGAGTTTGAATTTTTACTTTTCATTTGATTAATAGTTATGTTAAAGAGGGTTATTACTGTTGATGGTTATTTGCAATGATGCCAGTTGACATATTTCTTGGTTTTACTGGCTAGAAGATAGAGGGACGAAGTGGACATGGTGCTAGTGTTTTCCGAATCCTATACTATTTTTATCGCTGCACAGGAAGAAAAGCAGATGATCATATTACCGTTTGCTAATAGGGGCATTTCCAAGTTTGGTCAGTTACTATGGGAAATTTGAAATTATCAAAAACTACTCACAATCTTGAGCCCATTCATAAAATTCCCAGTAACCATTCAGAGAAATCCTTCATGCAAGGTAATAACTGTGTTTTATTATAAAATTAAATTATCTTGTCGAGATTATTAAAAAAATAGACAAAGCAAACCCAATCCCGAATTTCTATGAAACATTTCCTGTACGCTGCGACTTTACTTGCAGCATTTTCTTTTAGTTCCTGCCAGACTCCAAATGCGGTGAAATTGGAAGATACGGGTATTATCCCTATTCCCCGTTCAGTATCATCTTCCTCAGGGATTTTTGAATTAGGTTCAGGATCGGCTGTTCAATTGATTGGAAGTGGGGATGATTTAGGTAAGGTCGGTAAATTTTTGGCCGAAAGATTACGTCCTGCCACAGGTTTTGAAATTCCGGTTTCAACCGATAGCGGAGATTTGATTTTGGAATTAGTCGGGGGAGAACCTTCCGAAAAGTATAGGATTTCCATAGCTAATTCGGAGGTGAAAATACAATCCACATCTTCAGCAGGGCTTTTTTATGGCGTCCAGACACTATTAAAAGCGTTTCCCGTTGAGATTGAAAACAATTCTGTAGTAGATGCGGAGTGGGTAATCAGTAACGGGTTAATCGAGGACGAACCGGAATTTGGCTATAGAGGAGCCATGCTCGATGTAGCTAGACATTTCATCAGTGTAGAAGATGTAAAGCACTATATAGATCAGATGGCTGACCTAAAGTTAAACCATCTCCATCTCCATTTGACCGATGACCAGGGCTGGAGAATTGAGATTAAATCCTGGCCTAAACTTACTGAAATAGGAGGGAAAACAGAAGTCGGTGGGACAGAAGGTGGTTTTTATACCCAAGAAGAATATACCGAGCTTGTAAACTATGCTGCGGAGAGGTTTATCACAGTAGTACCAGAGATAGATATGCCTGGCCATACCAATGCCGCTTTGGCCTCTTATGGAGAGTTGAATCCTGGAGTGAATCTGCCTAATGGGGATCTAGCATCTATGTCTGAGGGCAATATTGACTTTGATATTCTTGATAAAAATCCGGTGGCGGCTGAGCTTTATACAGGGATCGAAGTAGGGTTTAGTACTTTTGCTACCAACAAAGAAATCACATACACTTTTGTCGATGATGTAATCAGAGAACTAGTCTCTCTTACTCCAGGCCCCTATATCCACATAGGTGGGGATGAATCGCATGTGACAGAGAAGGAAGATTACATTTACTTCGTAGAGCGTGTCCAGGAAATCGTCACTAACTATGGGAAAACAAGCATAGGTTGGGATGAGATCGCTACGGCAAAACTAAGCAAGGGATCTGTGGCTCAATTCTGGGCTTTGGAAGAAAATGCAGTTCTTGCCAAGGAGCAGGGGAATCAAATATTGATGTCACCTGCCAAGCGTGCCTATCTTGATATGCAATATGACTCCACTTCCAGGTTAGGTTTGCATTGGGCGGCATATATAGAACTGGATGATGCTTATGATTGGGATCCTGCTACCTATGCTGACGGCATAAATAAAAGTGACATACTAGGGGTAGAGGCTCCACTTTGGACTGAAACGATTACAAATCGGGCTGATATTGAGTACATGGCTTTTCCTAGATTGGCAGCACTTGCGGAAGTGGCTTGGTCTCCAAATGAACGTAGAAACTGGGAGGATTTCAGAAAACGGATCGCTCTTCAAGGGCGTCGTTGGGATATCAATGGCATAGAGTTTTATAAGTCTCCAAAAGTGGACTGGTAATCCACATCTTAAACAGTAAGAAACCCGGGTTCGACCGGGTTTTTTTGTTGTTTAGAAATCCATATTCTTTGAATTTCATGAAAATGAACCTAATATGGAGGTTAATTTCAAATCCTTCCACCGAGCATAGCGCTTAAATAAACTAGAATATCTTAAATGGGCGAATTGATTATTTCCTTCGCAAACTGGATCTGGGGAACCCCAATGCTTGTCATTTTAATGGGAGGGGGATTGATGCTCTTGGTGCATTCAGGCTTTGTGCCATTTCGCAAAATAGGGCATGCCATCGGGCTCCTCAGTGGTAAATATGACGATGATCTAGCTCCAGGGCAGATTTCTTCCTTCCAAGCCCTTTCCGCAGCTATTGCCGCAACAGTAGGGCTGGGTAATATAAGCGGGGTAGCCATAGCAATCAATATGGGAGGACCGGGAGCGATCTTTTGGATGTGGGTTTCTGCCTTTGTAGGAATGGCCACAAAATTTTATACCTGTAGCCTTGCCATCATGTATAGAGGTAAAGATTCTGAAGGGCAAATACAGGGTGGGCCTATGTATGTGATAGAGGAAGGAATGGGGAAAAAGTGGAAATTCCTATCTATTATTTTTTGTGGGGCTGGAATTCTTGGCTTGTTGGCAATTTTTCAAGCCAATCAATTGACTGCTGTGTTACGAACCGTCATCCTAGAACCCGCTGGTTTGGATGAAGGGGATAAAACCCGATGGATTATTGGTATCACTATGATGGTACTCGTAGCTATAGTTATACTTGGAGGAATTAAAAGAATTGCGGCTGTGGCTTCTAAAATGGTCCCTTTCATGGTAGGACTTTACTTCGTTACAGTCATTCTTATAGTTTTTAAATATATAGGAGATGTTCCGGAAATGCTCTTGAGAATAGTGACAGATGCCTTTACAGGTGAGGCTATGGCCGGTGGGGCAGTAGGGGCTGTTATCATAGTAGGAGCTAGGCGCGCTGCGTTCTCCAACGAAGCCGGTATAGGAACGGCCCCCATGGTCCATGGTGCTTCCAAGAACAATGAACCCATACGTGAAGGGTTGATTGCTATGCTTGGTCCCTTCATTGACACGATCGTGGTATGTACGCTTACGGCTCTCGTGATCATGCTTACAGGAGTCTGGGAATCAACTGAGAAAGATGGGGTGAGATTGACACTGGCCGCATTTGATATGGCACTTCCTCATTTTGGCAGGTATCTTTTAATGTTCGCTGTATTGGTGTTTGCGTTGTCCACGATGTTTACCTATTCATATTATGGCCACAAGTGCTTTGGGTATCTATTTGGAGCCAAGAAAGCTGATTATTACAATTATTTTTACCTGGTCACTATAGTAGCTGGAGCTGTAGCTTCTCTTGACGTGGTGGTAAGCCTAGTGGACGGCATGTATGCGATCATGGCAGTTCCCACTATGATCTCCACCTTTTACCTTGCCCCCAAAGTCAGGATAGCTATGAAAGATTATTTTCAGAGAATGAAAAAAGCCTGATAGTAATGAATATCCTTATTGCTCCCAATGCTTTTAAAGGTACTATGAGCGCTGCTGAAGCAGGGGGGGGAATTGCAGATTTTATTAGCAAGAACTATCCTTCCTACACCACTTTCTTGCTCCCAATAGCGGATGGCGGAGATGGTACCTGTGAGCTGCTGACTGGAGTACTTGGATTAACAAAGAAGTGGATATGGTCTTTGGATGCGTATGGAAGACCGATTCTCTGCTCATATGGCTGGGATGATATTTCTGAAAAAGCATACCTGGATATTTCTTCAGCTTCGGGAATAGCCCAATTGGGCAATGAACCTAAAAACCCCTATGTAGCTTCCAGTTATGGGACTGGTTTGCTTATTCAGCAAGTAGTAAAACTTGGTGCTAAAGAAGTGGTTCTTGGTCTGGGAGGTAGTGCCACGATAGATTTAGGAATAGGGTTTCTTGCGGCTCTAGGTATCACTTTTTTGGATGCGAAAGGGAGGCAATTGACTCTCTACTCACCAGACTACTTGTCTAGAATCCGGCATATCCAAAAATCCCCAACTATACCAAAAGTTAAGTTTACCTGTCTTTGCGACGTTCAAAATACATTTTTTGGAGATAAGGGAGCTGTTCCGGTCTTTGGCCCTCAAAAAGGGCTGGCATTGTCTGAAGTCAAATCATATGAAAAGACCTGTGAAGCTACAGCTCATCAGCTATACCAAAAACAGGGGCAGGTATTTCATGATCATCCTGGGTTCGGGGCAGCCGGAGGCATAGCTTTAGGCTTATCCGCTTTTTTTGAGACAGAAATTGAATTTGGCTCTAACTATTTTTTTGATAAAGTGAGCCTGGAGCGGAAACTTAATGATATAGATTGGGTGATTACCGGTGAGGGGAGATATGATAGCCAGTCTTCAGATGGCAAGGCTTGTTATGAACTATTGAAACTAACCCATGCTCATTCTAAGAAAATCATATTAATTACTTCTGGTGAGGAAGATGGAGTGCAGGAATTTGATCAGGTTCTGACTTTGCCTGATTTGGACTTTTCTGCTGCGGATTATAAAATGCAGGCGAAACAAAATCTTTTAGAGGTACTATCTTCAAAATTAGACTTTGGGAGAAAGTATTCTTAAAATGACTCAGTAGGGCATAAAAAAAGGGAGACTGGAGCCTCCCTTTTTAATTAAAACATAAGTTATCAGTGATCAGCTTTGTCTTTCTTGGTAAAAGTACTTCTTGTATCAATTGCGGTAATTCCGGCTCCTAGACCGATTAAAATACATACAATCACAAGAAAGGTTTGGGCTCCTCCGGCTAGGGGAGAAGTGAAAATATCAAGTAGAGTCATGATCAGTTTTTTGAATTGCTAAAGATTGGTCGAAGATAATTTCTTAATGTCAATTAACCAAAGAATATGGCTAATCGAATTGGTCATCATCATCGAACTCTTCCTCCTCATCATCTTCATCGAAGTCCAAAATATTATCATCGATAAATTCATTGTCTTCATCTAGATCATATTCATCTTCGAAATCAGTGCCGAAATCCTCTTCATCATTGAAGCTGTCGTCATCTTCGAAATCGTCGTCAAAATCCTCCATAGTAGTTTAGATAGGGGTTTTTATAGTGTTGAACGACACGAATTAAATTAAAAAAAACATTTCACACCATAGAGTTCAATATTTTTTTTAAAATATTTTAGTAAAGAATCAATACTTCAGATGGCGACTCAGCTAAAAATTGATTTAATGTACTTTTTTATGAGAGGTTTTGACAAGTAATCTTTCACTACACTATACCGGCTTGCCTTGGTAATGTCTCTCTCATCTACTGAACTACTCAGAATGTAGATTTTCGCCTCGTTTTTATCAGAGTTAAAATTATCCAGAAAATCCCATCCGTTCATTTCCGGCATATTCAAATCTAAAAACAAATAATGCGGATTAATCGAGTAAATCTCCTGTAGCGCTTCCTTTGCACTCTGATACTTATAAAAACGGCACGGCTCCTTTACATTTCTGGAAATGAGCTTTTCAGTAACAAAGGTACTGATCGGGTCGTCATCTATTAAGACAATTGTTAACATTAAGTGCAAAAATTCGTAGGTGAAATACAATATAGTCACTACAAAAGTAATGGTCAATTCATATTTATACAAATGTTTTAGCAAATAAGTAGCCAACAATAGTTTTTAAAGCCACTATTGCGGATTTAAAGATAAAATGTCAGGGATAAATGGGTTCTTACCCGGAAATCGGTCTCTTGTTTTATTCTCGGGTTAAAATATCAAGCTATTCACCCTTAACATTCAGAGGTGTAGTTTTTCCATCGAAGGGCTACAATTACTGGGATTGTTTTAGATCATTTAAAAAGTAAGTGATGATTTTATCGGTTGTTTTCAGCACTTTCTTGCTTTTGCCCTTTTCACTGCTCACTTCGGTCACACCGGTCAAAGTCATCAGCAATTTATCTTCCCTTGGATCAATAAAGTCCACGATCACCTGGACCAATTCATAAGAACTTGTAGTGCTGTAATTTCTATTGTTGAAGTAAGGATTATACATCCATGGATCCCAAACTCTATAGCCCCAATAGGGAAATAGATTATTGTTTTGATAGGTTTCTCTCTTTCTGGGATCCTCATTTGAAGTATATCGGATTACCAGTTCTGGCTGGGACTTATTATAAACCATGCCATTTGCTTCGAGTGCTTCCTGTAAATGAATCTGTACCTGCTGATCTATAAACTGTGATGAAAAGCTCCGGATTCCTACTTCCTGATTGATGATTACGAAGGAGTTATAGGGTTTTCTAATAGGCAGTTCACTGTTTTCTTTGAATATGTCAATAGAACTACAGGAACTGAACAGAACGATGATAACAAGCGTAAGGGCATTGGTAATTAAACTATGACGATTCATTTTGATTGGGCTTTTCATTCCAAAACGGTTAATATAATGGAAAGTTAGGTTAAAGAATTGAAGTGATCTCGGATCGATTATTTGGGCATTCTTGCGCACCTTCCATATCAAGTGTTAATTTTGGCGAAATTATAACATATGAACAAACCTGATTTCGACGATATTTTTATGGAGTTAGCAGTAAATCTAGCTAAACGCTCCCATTGTATCAAGAAGCATGTAGGCGCTGTGCTGACCAAGGATACCCGGATTATTTCTATTGGGTACAATGGCCCGCCGGCAGGCACACATAATTGTGACGTGGAATTTCCAGAGCATGGATGTGCGAGAGATAGTAAGGGGAGTTGTTCCTTGGCACTGCATGCAGAGCAGAATGCTATTTTATATGCGGTAAAAAACAACACTACTGTAGAGGGCTCTACCTTATATGTGACACTTTCACCATGCCTCGCCTGTTCCCGCATTATCTTTTCAATGGGTATTTCCAGGGTCATTTACCTTTTTTCCTATGCTGAATATAAGGGGATAGGCTCTGATGAAGGAGTGGATTTTCTTAGGAAATTCGGGGTACGTGTAGATAAATATGAAAAGGTGCTGTTAGCCAATGATCCTCTTGTTTAGAGGAAATTTACTTCTGGCTGGATGGGAACATTGAATCTGTCCCAGACGGATTGTTGGATTTTCTCGGCCAAGTCTTTGATCTCGATACCTTCTCCCTCCCCGTAATTCACCAAAACCAAAGGCTGTTTGTTATGGACGCCCACGCTACCAAACCGTTTGCCTTTCCAACCGCACTGCTCGATAAGCCAAGCAGCGGGGACTTTCACGCCATCGGGTAAGGGATAGCCGGGAATCAGTGGGTAATCCTTTTTGAGACTTGAATAGTGTGTAACTGAAATCGTCGGATTTTTGAAAAAAGATCCTGCGTTTCCGATTTCCTTTGGATCAGGGAGTTTGGATTGGCGGATTTGTATGACTGCATCTGAGATTGCTTTTATAGTCAAATCTTTAATGCCCGAAGCTTCTAAAGTCTCCTTGATAGCTCCATAATCCGTGTGAAATTCAGGCTTTTTCCCCAATCTAAAGATGACTGAGCTAATGACATATTTACCCTTCAGTTCATGCTTGAAAATACTTTCTCTATAGCCAAAAGCACATCGTTCTGATCTGAACTCTTCCAGTTCTAATGTGTCTATATTCAACGCTTTAAGGCTATGGAACACATCTTTGATCTCTACTCCATAAGCTCCGATATTCTGCATGGGTGATGCACCCACTGTGCCCGGAATCAAGGATAAATTCTCGATTCCTGCCCAGTTGTTTTCTATAGATGTGAGCACAAACTCATGCCAAATAATACCTGCCCCAACTTCCACCCAGACATAATCACTCTCTTCCCGCACCACTTCTATACCCCCGAGCTCGATTTTGATCACCAAAGCTTGCTGATCCTGGGTCAATAAAATATTACTACCGCCTCCTAAGATCAATACATTGACTTTCTGGTGATTGGCCCAAAGGATTGCTTCTTTTAATTCGCCGACTGATTTTACAACAACAAAAAACCTTGCAGTTTTATCAATTCCGAAGGTATTGTATGGTTTGAGGGAAATGTTTTCTAGTATATTCATATATGAAGAGTGCCTTGCGAAATAAGCAAGATTTTACTCCAATATGAAATTGATTTGTTCAATTGAGGAATATTGTATTATACTAGATTGACCGAAAAGGTCACTCTGGGAAAGGAATAGTGGCAATCTGTCGGGCAGGGAAGGTGTAAAGAGTATTCTTATCGTTTGCAGATTGAACTTTAAATGACCGATTATAAAAAGATGAAAGAATTGATCATAAATGGCATCCGTATAAGATCCGGCCAATCCATGAATCTAGAAATAGCAATTGCAAAGCTCCCTACCCACACCTTGATTGATTTGCCTATTTTCATCCGCTCATCCAAGATGGATGGCCCTGTAGTGCTTATCAGTGGTGGGGTGCATGGGGATGAGATCAATGGGGTGGTGACAGCTAAGCGTCTGCTGGAAGAAGTAGATGAGGGCTTGGAACTGCTAAAGGGGACTTTAATATTTATTCCTCTGGTCAATATCTATGGGTTTCTTTCCAATAGCCGTACTTTTCCCGATGGAAGAGATCTCAACCGTAGTTTTCCAGGAAGCAAAAAGGGATCATTGGCAGCCAGCATAGCATTTATTTTAAGCAATGAGATTATCCCGCAGATAGATTATGGAGTGGATTTTCATACAGGGGGAAGAATGCTGAGTAACTTTCCCCAGGTGCGGGTGGACTATAAGGATAAGGTGGCTGTTGAATTGGCAAAGGCATTTGCAACTCACTACGTGGTCAATTCTAAGTATATAGAAAAGTCGTTCCGAAAAGAAGCCTATAAAGCACGGAAACATATAATTGTATTTGAAGGAGGGGAATCCATGCGTTTAGACGACTATGGGATCGAGGAGGGAGTGAATGGCACCAAACGGATGCTGGCGAGTTTAGGTATGCTTGCTGATGCTCCAGCAGGTCAGGACAGTATCTTTTTGAAAGAAAGTAACTGGGTCCGTGCAAAAGCTTCCGGCATTTTCAATTCTAGTGTCAAAGTAGGGGAATCCGTAAAGAAAGGGCAGATTCTGGCACGGATTTCGGATCCCTACGGGCAGGTAAAGATTCCTGTCAAAGCTCCTACCAATGGCCATATTATTGGCATGAACAATATGCCGGTGATCAATACAGGGGACGCTTTAGTGCATATCGGAAAGGAATGATCAGACCTGACTATTATCTTGTAAGCTGTTAACCAGATTTTTATATGACCTTATCCCAAGCTTTTCAAAACGTAAGAAACCACTCCTTAGAACTTTGTGGAAGATTAATTCTCGAAGACTTTAGCTTGCAGGCTTCTGAAGAGGTAAGTCCTCCCAAATGGCATCTGGCCCACACTACCTGGTTTTTTGAGCAATTTATCCTTGTGCCAAAAGATCCCGGATATGTGGTAAAGCATCCCCAATTTAATTTCCTTTTCAATTCCTACTATAATTCGTTGGGCGCAAGGACTGCAAGAAATCAACGGGGCCTGATGTCGCGTCCATCCGTAGAAGAAGTAAAAATATACCGAAACTATGTAGATGAAGCGATACTGAAACTACTTGAAAAGGACAATGGGGAAATCGCGGATTTGGTAATCTTGGGTATGAATCATGAGCAACAGCATCAGGAATTGTTGATCACGGACTTAAAGTACAGTCTTTGGTTTAATCCATTGAATCCAGAAGTGATGGATATAAAGGAATACAGCCCTGAACATAAGTCAAAATGGATCTCTGTTGATAGTGGAGTTTATGAAATAGGTTACAAAGGTGAAGGGTTTTGCTATGACAATGAACTGAATCTCCACAAAGTGTATATAAATGATTTCTCTATTTCTTCAGCCTTGGTTACAAATGGAGAATATTTGGAATTTATGGAAGCTGGAGGTTACGAAGATCCGGCATATTGGCACGATGAAGGTTGGGCATGGGCAAAGGAACAGCAAATAAAAGCACCTTTGTATTGGGAAGAGAATGAAGGCAAATGGCTTTGTTATACTTTAGATGGGCAGCAGGAAGTCGATAGAAGCGCTGCACTCGCACATGTGAATTTTTACGAAGCTTCAGCTTATGCAGCCTGGAAAAGCTGCAGATTACCCACTGAGTTTGAATGGGAAGTTGCTCAGGATAAGTTTAGTTGGGGAAAACGATGGGAGTGGACCAATTCAGCCTATCTTCCTTATCCGGGATTCAGGGTCGCACCAGGGGCAATAGGGGAGTATAACGGGAAATTCATGGTCAACCAGATGGTGCTTCGTGGAGCTTCAGT
>CBFGUY010000036.1:0-29147 GCA_965651895.1 uncultured Algoriphagus sp.
TTGGAGAAAATCAATGAGGTGGAATTCCCTCCAAAACCAAAGGAATTTGACATCACATGGCGTATTTCTTTGGATTTTGGCTTTGTCAGCAGTGCTTTAGAACTAGTCATGGGATCACTTATACCGGCGGTACCAAAGGCACAGTTTTCTGTTAAGCCACTAATTGAAATCACGGCTTCTATAGCGCCAGAAGCAGCCAATGTATGGCCAGTTGCCCCTTTGGTAGAGCTAAAGTCCGGAAGCTGCTCACCGAAAACTGCCTCCATAGCAGCTAATTCTGAAGAATCATTGGTTGGGGTTCCTGTGCCGTGAGCATTGATATAATCTATATCTGCGACAGAAAGCCGGGCTATCTCTAGCGCTGCACGCATGGCTTTCTGAGCGCCTATTCCCTCAGGGGAAGTTCCTGTATTATGAAAAGCATCATTCCGGTTTGCCCATCCTGATAGTTTTGCGATACAGGAATTACCACTTTCCTTCATCCCTTTGTCGCTTTCCAAAAGCAGGTATGCTGCCCCCTCTCCCAGATTCAAGCCGCGGCGATTGATATCAAATGGCTGGCACAATTCGGGATCATACACCATGAGTGCCTTGAAACCCTCGATTGTAAAATTGCACAAGGCATCAGTACCTCCTACCAAGACCCGATGGTATTCTCCTGAACTGATGAGCTGAGCCCCTTGCATAATTGCATTCGCTGCAGAAGAACAGGCTGTAGACAAGGTATTGACATAGTCAAAATGCACTAAATTGCTGGCTATAAAATCGGTATTTGCACCGAGATCGTGCATCTGAAAAAGTCCAGTATCCCCCAGCTCTCCTCTACTTACAGCTTTGAAATACTGCTCGCTCAGATCCATGCCGCCTACTGTGGTGCCATTGATGAAAGCTGTTGGGATTTTAGAATCAGAGGCTAAGTTGCCGAGAGCTTCTTTCGCAGCTAATAGTCCAAGCCATGCCGTTCTGGGTACATATTCAGAAAATGGCACTTCACACAATGCCGCTAATTGGTGATTGGAAAAATTTACTTTCCCGGCATACAGGACACTCTGATCCACTTGGTGCTGGTGGATCCCCACCACCCCTGATCTGAGTTGCTTACTGTGGTGCTGTGCGCCTATACCCATTGCACTTACCACTCCTAATCCTGTAATGCTTACTGCTGTCAAGCCCTGCTTTTTTCTATGAAGTTAGCGAGTGAATTTACAGATTTGAAAACTTCCCTGCCTTGCTCAGGACTTTCCAGCACCACTCCGAAGTGATTATCCAACATTACGATAATCTCCAAGGCATCTATAGAATCCAGACCTATACCAGCATCTCCGAAGAGGGGTTGATCATCAGTAATATCCCCAGGCGCCAAATCTTCCAGATTTAACTGCTCTATCAGCTGAACTTTTATTTCTTCCTGTAAACTCATTTCTATATTGACATTAATTACTTTCTTCTTTCCCTTGCCTCGACCAAATAAAGCTGAAGCTGATAGTTCTCCTGAAATACATCTGCCCATCCCCCAAGACAATAGTTAGCTTTGCCGCTTGTGAGTAACATATCAGCTTCTATCGCCCAGCTTTCAAAATTAAAATCAGGCTTCAAAATAAGCAGATTTTCCCCGTACCATTTATTTCTGATGGCTATTTCTCCCATCATAATATTCGGTAAGGTATAAACAAAGATGGCAGGGCTCACATTAGCTCCCTCATTGATCAATTGCTGATGCCGAAAGTCGGTGTCCAGACTCGACTGTCCACAGAAAAAACACAGGGCAACTTCGTCATCCCCGAATTCCTCCTCCACTGTTTTCAACAAAAACTCAGTACCTACAAATGCCAACTGGCACAACTTATCCATCTTATAAAACTTGGGATAAGAAAGCTGAAATTCCTTAAAAGCCTCCTTCAGAAACACGGCAGAATCCCTGCTTCCGCTGGAAAACACCTCCGCCCCGTTTATGGAAATAGTACCATTTTCAATGATGCAGGAAGAGATTGTTTTTACCGCCATAGCTTACACTTTTTCGATTAAAACCGCCGCATTGCATCCTCCAAACCCCGAAGATGTCTTCATCGCTATCCGAACATCCATTTCAGTGTTTTCTGTCAGAATAGTAAGTCCCACTTCCTCCTCGGGATTTTCGCAACCCAGGGTTTTTGTCAGCACATTCTGCCGCAAACTCTGTAAGGTCATGGCTAGCTCCACCAGGCCACTTGCCCCAAGCGTGTGCCCAAAGTATCCTTTGAAGCTGTTGATGTATGCATTTTCCAATCCTGAGCGGGAGAAAGCTTGCACTTCCATCGCATCGTTAAATGGAGTGCCTGTACCATGAGCAGAAATGAAGCCTACATCCTTACTTTGCTTCCCACTAAACTTCAAGGCTTTTTCTACTGCTCTGTAAAGCCCCTCACCATTCCTGGATGGCCCGGAAATATGATTTGCATCATTACTCGTGGCTCCCGAGAGGTATTTTACAGGCCTTGTTTTGAAAATATCCCGATCTCTTGAAAGCACCAGACTGGCAGCTGCCTCACCCAGATTTAGGCCCCGCCTGTTTTTATCAAAAGGTTTGCATTGCTCACTATCCAATGCAAAAAACGACTCAAAACCCTTGGTGGTAAATTCACTTAACATATCCACTCCCAGCACCATAGCATGATCCACCTGACCTGTGGCTATTTTATCGGCAGCATAGATTACAGAAGATATGCCCGAAATACAGGCACAGGAAATAACTATTCCTTCACTGGAGAAAGGCAATCCTTGCTGAATATTTTTCATTAGCAAATGTGGATTTGCCAAAGATAAATTCCCTGACTTCAACTGTACTATATCTCCTTTGGTAGTGCTCAGGACGAATAACCACCGCTCTTCAAGCTGATTTGTAAGATATAATTCTTCCCAGCTCCCTCTCCAACATTCCTCTGCCAGCTCCGTGATAGGAGAATCCGTGGAAAAGCAAGCCATTTCAAACTTAGCCGCATAAAGCCCGGAAACACCAGGAAACGGCTGATCCAAAGCCTGAAGACCTGTCTTACCTAGTTGGGCATTGGTAAAGGCTTCCTGTATGCCCCAACCTAACGGAGAGATGATATTTTCACCACCTAAAAAGACCTCTACTTTTCCAGCCATGCCTGCTCAGACTTCCACTTTTCAAAAACAGGGGGAGTATTCAGCTGAAGCTCCATCTCTTCATTCACAAAAACCTGCGTGGTCTCACCTATTGCAGCTAGTTTGCAAGTAGTCTCATTATATACAGTATAATGATAGATGACCTTGGCAGCCTGGCTGTACTGGAGCCTGGTCACCAACCGGGCCACGTGGCCAAATTTCAATACAGATTTGAACTTCATCTGGGTGTCCACTATGGGCAAGATCAGCTTATTTTCATACAGATCCTGATAGGACATCCCGTATTTAAGACCAAGATTCTCTCTGCCGTCCTCAAAAAATTTCAGGTAATTCCCATGCCAAACGATCCCCAATGAATCTACTTCTGAAAATCGGATATTGACAAGAATCTCGTCTTCTATATATTTCACGGATTGATTACAATTTTCATTTCACATTCAAGTAGCAAATTTTCCAGATGGAATATTTTGCCTTTGATCAGTGTAATATTAAATACTTCCTGCAGGATCTCTACCTGCGTATGTATGGTACAAGATACTGGAGCGAAGCCATAAACTTTTACTTTGTTAATACCTCCGATAAATCCCAAAGGCACCTCCTTTCCCACATTCCGAGCCTCCAAACCTACTATCGCAGCGGCACTTTGGGCGATATTTTCCAGCATTCCGGACTCTGAAAATCCATCTTTGTTAAGAAAGATATTTTCCTCATCAAAATCGAGTTCAGTTTGTATCTGCTTCCCTGAATATGCTGTCACCCGACTGATCATCACAATAGGTTCCCGCTGTGGGATCAGCGTATGTACGGGTATATTTCCTAATTTATGAGCTGAAAACATCAGGAGGGTTTTTGGAAGAAATCGTAGTAATTAAACCACTGTGCTGGAAATTGTTTCACTTTTTCCTCCAGAACGCTTACATAGTCTGTCACAATTCCATGGATCTGCCCGTCGGCTTTTTGGGGCTTGGTGGCGCTGAACCCATAACCAAATTTACTACTCTTCACTGCAAATATGAAAGTATATTCCGCTTTAAGCTTATTTACTATGGAAAATGGGCCTTCTGGAAAATGAGCGGTGCCATTTAGAAAATCAGCGGTGATGGTTTTCGCTCCCGGCAAAAAACGGTCTGCATTGATGCATATAAGTTCCTTTTGCTTATAGTGTTTGTAGATTTTCACCAGGTGGGACATATCATCTTTGATAGGAATGATGTTGAAATTGGGCTTTGATCCTATTCGCTGAAGAAAACTATTGATTTTTTCCTCTTCATTTTCATACATCAGCACATTCAGTGGCACATCCAGATTCTGGAGAAGATTTCCTGCTATGTCCCAGTTACCTAGATGGGCTGAAAAGACAAAACCTCCTTGTCCTGATTTTGCCATGCGGATGAGCTGATCCTCTCCCTGCTGCGTATAGTAAATCTCCTTTCCCAAGTCCATAGCCAGGGCGATCTTATCCAAAATACTCTGCGCCAACAGGTAGAAATTTTCTTTACATAAGGCTTTCGCCTTTCTTCTGGAAAACCCCAATTGATCTTGGTAAAAGCGGAGAATGTGTTTTTTGGGTTCTCCCGCAAATAGGTAGTAATAAAAGGAAATTACTCTGAGCAAAACATAAGTTTTGGACAGCCCAAAGACACGGAGGGAATACACTACTATTTTATACCCAAGTACATTTCCCCTGCTTCTACCTGTCCAAGAGGCCATTAGGCTGCACTCACTTTTTCAAAAATCAGATCGTAAAAATCCTGATAAGTCTTCACAGATTTAAAATCCTCTCCGGTCACTTTAAATCCAAAATTATCCTCGATCACTACTACCAGATCCACGTAATCCAAGCTGTCTAACTCCAGGGTATCCTGCAGACTTGCAGTAGGTTCGATGACACTTTCATCCACTTCAAACTCCTCTACCAGAAAATTATTTATCCGCTCTATTACCTTATCCTTCGTCATACTTCTTTAAAATTAAAGTTGAATTCGTCCCACCAAAACCGAAGGAATTGGAGACTACATGCGTTAATTCAGCCTTCTTTGAATGTGCAATAATATTAAGTTTGGCAGAAACTTCATCTGGATTTTCGAAATTAATATTGGGAGCGATAAAATTATGCCGCATCATGAGCAGGCAATAAACGACCTCACTTGCACCAGCCATCCAGCATTCATGGCCTGTCATAGACTTGGTAGAGCTGATCGGGGTTTTGGATCCAAACACCTCATGAAGCGCCATTCCCTCAAAGCGGTCCCCAACAGGAGTAGAAGTTGCATGTGCGTTAACATAATCAATTTTATCAGCAGTCAGCCCTGCACCTTTCAAAGCCATCCGGATAGAGCGAACCTGCCCATCCACATTGGGATTGGAAATATGCTCTCCATTTGATGAAAAACCATACCCTACCAGTTCAGCCAAAATGGTTGCTCCCCTTGCTATGGCAGATTCATAGCTCTCTATAATCAATGTCGCAGCTCCACCACTTGCTACCAGCCCATCCCTGTCCCGGTCAAAAGGACGGCAGGAAGCTTTCGGGTCATCTTCCCTTACAGAAAACACCCCTAGCCCGTCAAAACTCCCAAATGCCAAAGGATTCACTTCCTGAGCCCCGCCCACGATAATCATATCCTGTAATCCGGCTTTGATCAGCTGATACCCCATACCTATGGCATGCGAACCCGATGCACAGGCGGCACTTACGGTATAATTGATCCCGCGAAGCTTATAAATAGTCGCCAGGTTCATTGTGACGGTACTATTCATAGATTGAAAAATGGATCCTGACCCCACCAGCGTAGTGTCCTTTTTCTCCCGAATAGTGTCCACGGACTCTATTACAGCTTTAGCTGAGGAATCATTACCATAAATCACTCCTGCTTCATGCTGCTCAAAATATGAGCTATCCAAACCCGCCATTCGCAATGACTCTTCCGTAGCTACCACTGCATATTTTGCTTCCTCACTGAGCGTATTGCGTTGTTTTCTATTCAACACAGCTTTCAAATCTGGCTCTTCTACCATTCCTGCCAGTCTGGAGCGAAAACCCAATCCTTCGCGGGAAGAATCAAGAGAAATCCCACTCACTCCATTTTGCAGGGAATGCAGTACCTCTTCCAGATTCCTGCCTATGCAGGAATAAATCCCCATTCCTGTGATTACTACCCTTTTCATGAAATCCCCCCGTTTATATTGATGGTTTCCCCAGTGATGTAAGCGGCCTTCTCGGACACCAAAAAGGATACTGTACCGGCCACTTCATCTGGAGTACCAAATCTATTCATCGGTATAAGCTTTATAAGTTCATCCTCCGGTAGATCCTTGGTCATATCCGTGGTGATAAATCCCGGAGCAACGGCATTTACAGTGATTTTACGCTTGGCGACCTCTTGCGCCAAAGACTTAGTAAAAGCAATCATCCCACCCTTAGATGCTGAATAGTTAGTCTGACCCGGTACTCCTTTCACCCCCGCAAGGGAAGCAATATTGATTATCCGTCCATACCTCTTTCTAACCATGTGATTGATCACCGCTTTTGTCACATTATAGGTTCCACGTAAATTGACATCCAACACGGAATTGAAATCTTCCTTTTCCATAAAGACCAAAAGATTATCCTTTGTAATTCCTGCGTTGTTTACCAGCACTTTGATTTGGGATTCAGGATTTGATTTAATCCAGTCTGCTATGGTAGATGAGGTCTCATCATACTCCTGTACCCGGAACCGAAGTAACTCAGCGGTCCCTCCAATAGCCTGAATTGCTACCACAGTGTCCTGAGCTGCCGCTTCATTGCTGGAGTAATTTACCAATATATGAAACCCATAATCCTGGGCCAAGGTCACTGCAATGGTTTTCCCTATCCCTCTGGATGCTCCGGTGATCAAACAACAATCTCTCATTTATACTCCTTCTTTACTTTGTAACAATTTAGCCTTCAACTTGGCCAATGCTTCATAATTGGGTTTATCCTCTTTAATTGCTAATGCTTCCTCCCTAACAAAATCATATAATTTTTTGGAAGTAGAAGACAGCTTATCGTAGCTCCGATCTATATCTATTGCCTGTGCTATCGCAAGTAACTGTACAGACAGCACCTCAAAAGTATTATCTATTACCCGCTCAGCCATCAAAGCTGAATTGGTACCCATACTTACTATATCCTGGTTATCTCCGTTATTCGGAATAGAGTGAATATATACGGACGAACTTAAGGATTGATTTTCGGCTGTAGTACTTACCGCCGTGAACTGCATTCCCTGGAGTCCAAAATTAAACCCCAATTTGCCCATATTCAGGAAAGCGGGAAATTTATTATTTAATCTATCATTCATCAGGTAATTGATCTGGCGCTCCATCAGCATGCTCAGTTTTGTCACAGCAATCTTCAGCTTATCCATTTCGAAGGAAATATAATCTCCATGAAAATTGCCCCCATGATAAACATTCTCAGTCTCTGCACAGACTATAGGGTTATCGTTGGCCGAATTGATTTCTTCTTCCACGATTTTCTTGGCATTCACAAAGGTGTCATATATTGGTCCGATGATCTGAGGAACGCACCTAAGCGAGTAGTATTCCTGCACTTTCTCCGAGAAAAATTCCTGTCCATTGATAAAGTTCTCATTGAAGAGATGATCCTTCCTGTTCTTCAGCACATTGCCATCGTCCAGGATTTCCCGCATCTTCTGGGCTACGAATTGCTGACCTGTATGTAGCTTGGTTCCGTTCAGCTCTTCACTGAAGGAATCTGTATAAGAAGCAGTCAGCTCATTCATCACCGATGAGGCAAGTATGCTGTAATATATAAGCGTAGAGGCATGGATCAAATTTATTGAAGCCAACCCACTCATGCAGGAGGTACCATTGATCAGAGACAGACCATCCCGAAGCTGTAAAGTAGCTGGTGTGAGACCTGTAGCCTGTAGTGCTTGTGAGATAGGTACCAGTTGATTTTTATAGTAAGCCTTCCCCTCACCTATCAGGCCCAATGCTAAATGTGCCAGTTGCACCAGATCACCACTTGCCCCTACTCCACCGTGTTGTGGTATCGCAGGATAAATCTCATGAGCGATATAAGAAGCGAGGGTATTCAGTACATCCGGACTAGTCCCTGAAAACCCTAAAGCCAGGGAATTTAACCTACAGATCATGATAATTTTAGTAGCCTCAGGAGACAGAAAATCCCCGGAGCCATTTGCATGGCTTCTGATTAAATTATACTGAAGCTCAGTTAGATTTTCATCACTGACTCTGTACTGGGCCATAGGACCAAAGCCAGTATTAATCCCATAGATGACCTTATTTTTTGAAAATTCGCTTAAAAAACGAAAGGCCCGAAGTGATCGTTCTTGTTGCTCGGTAGTCAAAGTATAGTTACTCTCCCTGCTTAAATATCTCTTGATGTCCTCTAGCCGCTGATAGTCGCCCGGTAGAATTTCTTTCATATCTCCATAAATTCTAAACAACAAAACTAGGACATTTAGCTGTTTTCAAGAGGTCAAACACCCAGAATAAACGATTATTTGACATAGAATTAATAAAGTCCGGTAGGGAGATTGTAATATTGCAGTATAAAACCACGTCTTTCGTTGCTGGATTTTTATGCCTCAAATGACAAAGTACCTTCCACTACTTCTATTCTTACTCGTAATTCTGGCTGGGGCATATAGCGCGATGAATCTGGACATCCGGGAAAACCTGAACAAATCCATCCCCAACACGCTGGATATTGACGCCGTCAAACCGGTAATCGAAAAAGGAGAACGCGCTTTATTCCTTTCCCTTGATATAAAGAGCTTTGAAAATGATACCTACCAAATCGACAGTGCAGGAAATGCTTTGATCAAAAGGTTGGAAGAATACTTTAGTGAGCAACTTACTGACGTACAATATCGCTCCGATATAGATCCTGATATGTTCAATTCCTTTGTGCAGGAACATATGTTTATGTTTTTGGAAGAAAGCGATTATGAAGCAATAGACAGTCTCATTTCAGGGGCAAGTATCACAACAGCCTTATTGGAAAACAAAGAGCTGGTAAGCAGCACACGGGGATTTGGAATGGGACAAAACATATCCAATGACCCGCTTCATTTTGGGCAATTGGCTTATAAAAACCTTTCAAAAGGCCTCTCTCTCCAACATGTGCTTGACACAGAGGGTCTGTTTATCTCCAAAGAAGGCACACACTTGATGATCAATGGGGTGCTGACCATAGACACCAAAGATGTAAGCCAGGTGCAGGCTTTGGACGAGCAACTTTCAGCATTTAAAGAAAACTGGAATCAAAAGAATCATCCTACCTTGGATTACTTTGGCTCCTTCGCCATAGTAGCAGCTAATGCCAAGCAGATTAAAAGTGACATTATCCTCACAGTAACACTGGCTCTGCTATTTATTGTAGGCTTGCTTTACTTTTATTACCGCAGGCTTTCCACCATCCTGTTTTTTATCCTTCCTGGCACATTTGGAATCGCCGCCTCCATTACCATGGTCTATGTATTTGCAGGTGGGATTTCGGCTCTGGCTCTCAGTGCCAGTGCTGTCATCATGGGTATAGTGGTGGATTATTCCTTTCATTTCTTCTCCCATCTGAGCCAGGAAAAAGACGCTATCAAAACCCGCAACAGCATCGCATTTCCTCTGATGATCAGCAGTATCACCACGATTATCGCATTTTTCTCCCTCACTTTTGCCAATTCTGAAGCACTCAGGGATTTCGGGATATTTACGGGATCAAGCCTATTATTCACGCTGCTATTTATCCTTTTATTATTGCCCCATCTGATTCAGCTTATCGGTGGGCAAACTCAGAAACAGGGAAGCGAAAAACTAGATCTGCTGGTAGAAAAGTTTAATGCAGAAAGGAATAAACAACCGAAATGGATTCTTTTCGCGATCTTATCGGCAACTGTTTTCCTTGCTTTCCACTCAGGTGATGTAGCTTTTGAAACCGACCTCTCAAAACTCAATTTTTATCCGGAGGCGCTCAAAAAGAAAGAAATTGCCCATCAAAATATCGATCCTGATAGCGAAAAAAGAATTACCGTGGTAGCTCATGGCGCTACAGAAAACGAAGCCGCTACGCAAAACAGGTTGCTTTTCAAAACATTAACAAATCATGCGGGTGAAAATGAGCTGGAAATTAACTCCACTGCTTCATTCCTTTTGCCAGTCAAAGAAATAGAGCAAAAAGCGGAAGCGTGGACAAGCTTCTGGGAGCAAAGAGAGGGGACTTTTACAGAAACATTTGCTTCAATTGCAGATTCGTTAGGTTACAGTTCAAAGGCATTCCTGCCTTTTATCCAGAAGATAAAAACAGATCCTCCTCAGATAAATACATTCGATTTTGCAGCCCAATTCGAAACCCTCCAAAAACTTATCATCCAAGATCAAAACACCAGCATACTCACTACCCTTGTTTTTGAAAAGGAAGATTATCCCATATGGAAAGAGACCATCTCCGCGGTGCCAGGAACCTTTATCGTCGATGGGGAAAGTGTGGCTGAATCCCTGGTAGATGCTGTCAAGGAGGATTTTAACCTATTGCTTATCATCGCCAGCGTACTGGTTTTTTTCACCATGCTGCTGGTATATGGGCGGTTGGAACTGACATTGATCTCTTTCCTGCCTATGGCCTTGAGTTGGGTCTGGATTTTAGGCCTTTCTGCACTGCTTGACATCAAATTCAATTTCATTAACATTATGATCGCTACGATCATATTCGGGCTGGGAGATGATTTCGCCATATTCATCACTGACGGACTTCAAAGTAAATACAAGTATGGCAGGAATGCGCTTGCCACTAACAAAGCTGGGATTTTACTTTCTTCGATCAGCACGATAATCGGCACCGGGGTCTTGTTTTTTGGCCAGCATCCAGCCATCCGCTCTATAGCGGCGGTCAGTGTGATTGGGATCAGTACCATTGTGCTTTTGAGTTTTGTGGTTCAGCCGTTTTTGTATAAAACACTTATCACCAGACGGACTAATCAAGGAAAGCCTCCATACACGGTACTGGAGTTGATCATGAGTGTTTTGGCTTTCTCATTTTTCTTCCTTGGCTGTATTATCAGTACTGCATTGACCGTGATCGTGCGCATAATCCCCTTCTGGGAGGTAAAAAGCAAAAAGCTGTTTGTTCATCGGCTAATCCAGTTTTTCACCTGGAGCCTGCTGAAATTTATGGTGTTTATCAAGAAGCGATACTATGACTTTGAGCTGTTGGATTTTAGCAAACCTTCTATCATTATCGCAAATCACAGTTCATTTTTGGATATCCTGTACATCGCAATGCAGCATCCAAAAATCACATTTTTGGTAGGCCCATGGGTTTACAACTCTCCTATTTTCGGCAGATTTATACGGTTTGCCGACTATATCCCAGCATTTCTGCCTCTAGAGGATAATCTGGAGAAAATTAAGGAAGTGGTAGCTGAGGGGTATTCGGTTCTGATATTTCCTGAAAGCCATCGCTCTTCTGATGGGCAAATGACCCGCTTTCACAAAGGTGCATTTTACCTCAGCGAGGTGCTGCAAATCGATATTACTCCGGTACTTCTTCATGGCCTACATTACTGCTTGCCCAAAGGGGACTATTATGTAAAGAGTGGCTATATAAATATGAAAATTCTCCCTAGGATCGCTCCCACAGATTCCAGGTTTGGAGAAGGTTATAGGCAGCGTGCAAAGAATATCACGAAATATTACAAAGCCGAGCATGCCCGATTCTCCCAAGAGCGGGAAGATGCTGAATACCTATATGTGCCCCTAAACTATGGCTACCTATACAAAGGCCCGGTTTTGGAATGGTATTTTAGAATAAAATACAGACATGAAAAACACAATTATGAGCTAATTCATCAAGAGCTGATCGGTAAAGAGAAGATATATGATCTGGGATGTGGCTATGGTTTTCTCAGCTACTACCTCCACTTAAAAAATCCAGACCGGAATATTATCGGTATTGATTACGATGAAGATAAGGTAGCGACTGCCGCTAATCACTACTTGAACAAGGGAAGTTTACAGTTCTATACAGAGGATATCACCCAGTCCAAATTAGAATCAGCCAATGCGATTATCCTGATGGATGTGCTGCACTACCTTAGTCCTGCAAAAAAGATACAGGTACTTCAACAATGTCTCAATGGCTTAAATAAGGATGGGATTCTGATCATTAAAGACGGCTTGCTCAATGATTCTGAAAAACACAAGTGGACGCTCAACTCTGAAAAATGGAGCACCAGATGGATGAAATTCAATAAAGTGACAGATGAACTTTCAT
Organism: uncultured Algoriphagus sp.; assembly: GCA_965651895.1. Lineage (GTDB taxonomy): Bacteria > Bacteroidota > Bacteroidia > Cytophagales > Cyclobacteriaceae > Algoriphagus. The sequence goes on from CBFGUY010000036.1 coordinate 12,410, forward strand.
TTTTCGACTTGTCCTTTATCGAAAACTGGGCCTTTGAAAACCAGTTGGAGCTGAAAATCCTCTCAGAGTCCAAAGACTCTAGCAATACTTTGATGGCGATCAAAAAGCGCCCGTGACTTGCTCTCTATCTATATAGGTCTAGACTATGGGATAAAATCACTTTAGATTGATTCTTCCGACTGCTTTGTCACTTCATTATTAATCATTTAACATTCGGAATTCATCATTTAATCATAGAGGATTTCGGTAGTTATATACCTCCGATCCCGCCCTGAATTTTGGCTTCGCTGCATTCAGACCAGTTACCTTTAGTGCCCTTGTCACAAACGCTCAACTTCAGAAAACTCCCGTAAGATTCCCCTGCAAGCTATATCCTCTCGTTCCGTAGGAACGTGTGGTTGGTAGATTTAAGGATACGGGATTTTTCATCGTTCCATAGGAACGTTTGGTGAAAAACCATTCCCTTCTCAACAAGCAACAAAATCAGAGCCTACCCCCAAAAAACAATCCTTCAATTTCAAAATTCGCAGTGGAATTTATACCACCAAGTTCCAATGGAACGCCCCTAACGAACCCATCATCTGTTTCTACCGACCAAATGTCCCGATGGGACATATCCATAAACATCTTCCAACAACCTCAACCCTTGCTCATACCTCCTGTGGGCAAGTCTAGCTCTTGACTCTTGTTTCTTGGCTCTTCGCTCTAACTACTTGATACTAATTACTAACTCACTGCAGCCCCACCCTCTCCGATAATTTATTTTCGATCTGTATCACTTTTGCAAGCGTGGCTAGAATGGTTTTATGTTTTTTGACGAAGGGATTTTCCAGATCCCAAACATGGCCGGCCAACACTGAACATATCTGCCTCTTGATCAGCGGATTTATCTTAGGATTGAAGAAAATAGTCTGTAACTCACCATTGTACCAGCCATCTACATAGGATCTAAACACCTCAATACCGTATTTCATTTCCTCCTCATAGTCCTTTTGCCAATTCACATCTTCCCCTTTCAGTTCTTTTTCCACCAGCTTAGCGGCAAGCAACCCCGAGACAGTCGCGAGCGTGACACCCGATGAGAATACAGGATCCAGAAATTCAGTGGAGTTGCCGCAGAGCACGTAGCCTTCTCCATACATTTGCTTCACGCCCACAGAGTAGCCCAATATCATAGTAGGAGACCGCTGAAAGGCTGCCTCAGCAAACCGCCCACGTAGTAAAGGAAAGTTTTGTACAAATTTCAAATATTCCTTAAAGTCATCAGCGGCAAAAACCTGAGTCTGCTCAGTATCAGAGACCAAACCCACACTGGCAGTGCCATCAGAAAAAGGAATTGCCCAAATCCAGGAATTCTTATCGTCAAAGGGATAAATAAAAATATCATCACCTTCCCGTCCTGACCGCTTCTGATCTACAAAATGCGCAAACACAGCACCTCTAGGTTTCTGGATTGATGGTTTGTCTAAATCGAACAACCTTGACAACACTCTCCCATACCCACTCGCATCGATGACAAAAGCGGCATCTATTGTGGCGGCCGCATCTGTATCAGATTGATAAGTGACGGTTCTGCTTTCACCATCAATTTTCACTGCTGTCACGGTGCTGCCAAATTCAAATTGCACACCATTAGCCTGTGCAGCATCTACCAGATCCTGATCAAATTTTACCCGCTGTACATTCCAGGTCCAATCCCAGGATTTAGAAAACTGCTGACTAAACAGGAAGGTACAGCTTTGGTTTTTCCTATTATAATATGAGGCACCAAGTTTCTTTTGGTAGCCCTTATCAAGCAATGAAGACATCAACCCAGCTTCCTCCAGCGGTTCCATACACTTAGGCAGCAGGCTTTCACCAATAACAAAACGGGGAAAACCTTCTTTTTCCAGCACAAGCACAGGATAGCCTTTTTTGGCAAGGTAGCTGGCCGCTACCACACCGGCAGGCCCAGCTCCTATCACAACTATTTTTTTCATATAAACCCTTTACCTGCGCCCTCCGCACTTTTGTAAAAGCACCTGCCTACTTATCTATTAACTTACTTTATGGACTTTCCCTTGCTCTTGAGCAGTTCGTAAATGGTGCGTGCCCAGTAATTCCTCAACCCAAACCCGCCTGGCTTTTCCACAAAGCGTTCGGCTGAAAGTATTTCTGAACTCTGGGCATCCATAAGGATTAACCAGTGGGAGCCTCTGGTCAGCTTCTTGTTATAACACTCTGCTACCAACAAAGCTACCACGCCTTCTACCTCAGACAACTCATAGGATTTAGCCACTGCCTCAGCTTCTTGCTGAGTCAGCTGATAGTCCTCCTCCTGCACCATCGCTTTGGTATCAATGGCCTCGTTTTTTTCATAGGTATAAGTCAAATCTATATTCACAGCAGTACTGCCCAATGCCTTTTTTACATCATATTTATCCGGCTCAGTGATCACAAAATCATTCCAAGCCAGCAGAAACCTCGGCAAATCACCCGGATCAGTAAAGCCGTCAGCACCTACAAATTTGGCCTGAGTGTAATCAATTCCTATCCAGGTGATGGAATCCGCGGATGCAGTAGTTTCACCGTTTCCATATCCCCAAAAAAACGTGAGAAATGGAGAGATTAGTAAGAAAAATAAATTCATAACTTTGATGTTTAGTAATGTGAAGCCCCCTTCTTTCTTTATACACGAAAGATTCAGAAGACTAAATTAAAATAGAATTGCAGAAGAAAAAACTCATCCTGCTATGTGGCATTTCTCTGTTGCTTATTTTACCGTTGATTTATATCAGAATCACAGTTTATCCAGCACCTGATTTTCCCGGAATCACCACACAAATCCTGCAACGGGAGGAAATTGGCAATTCTACTTTTCGCTACAAAAATAACTGGCTCCGCAAAAACAAATACGGTAACTGGGAAAGTTACATTGAAGGCACACCTTATGAAAGAGGTGTTGCTATGGGATTATTGCACAAAGAACTCATCCAAAGTCAGGAAACTGCCTTTGTAGGGGAAATAGAGAAGCTACTTCCTTCTAGAGCGCTGCGGACTGTGATGCAATTGGGAATTGGCTGGTTCAACAGAAATCTGGACAAGGACATACCAGAAGAATATCTACAGGAAATTTATATGGTCTCCCAAAGTTTCTCTGATGAATATTCCTATGTGGGACCAAAATTCAACCGGATACTGAACTACCATGCCGCACACGACATAGGGCACATGGCCCAAAACATGAATCTGGTAGCATGCACCGCAGTTGCCCAATGGGACTTTGGGACAGAAAACCCCGCAATGGTTCTGGGACGGAATTTTGACTTTTATTTTGGTGATGAATTCGCCAAGGATAAAATCGTCCTGTTCGTCAATCCCAGCGAAGGCTACGATTTTGTATCGGTGACCTGGGGAGGCTTTAGCGGGGTAGTCTCCGGGATGAACGAAAAAGGACTTTCCGTCACGCTGAATGCACTGCCATCTGAACTGCCTACCAAGAGTGCAACTCCCGTTTCTATCATAGCAAGAGAAGTAGTCCAGTATGCCTCTACCATAGAAGAAGCTCTGGCCATCATTTCAAAGTATGAGGTATTCGTGTCGGAGTCATTTACCATAGCCTCCGCTATAGATCAAAAAGCAGCGGTGATAGAAAAAACGCCAGTAAACACAGCAATTTACTATCCAGAAGGCAAGGAGCTTATAGTCGCCAATCATTTCCAAAGTGAGGAACACAAAAATTCCAAACTCAATCTTGATCACATCCGGGATTCGGAATCTATGTCGCGTTTTGATAGAATGGGAAAATTGACCGCAAAGGACACCTCTATTTCTGTAGATAACACGCTACGCTATATCAGAGATCAGAAAGGCCTGGACGGTCAGGACATAGGCATGGGCAACCCCATGGCTATCAACCAGTTGCTGGCACATCATTCGGTGATTTTCGAACCTGTGAAAAGAATTGCCTATATCTCTGCCGCTCCTTTTCAGGAAAATGTATTCAATGCATATGACATTTCATCTATCAAAGACATGGCAGAGTTTGACCCGATCAATTCTCCAGAAATTGATTCATTACGGCTAGACCCGGATCCTTTTTATTCCAATGATGGATTTTCGGATTTCGCAGAATATAAAGTGCTAAGGGATGATTTTTTGGCAATAGATAAAAATGATTCTCCAAGTCAGGATTTTATAACAAACTGGCTTTCTACTAATCCCAATTACTACGAGCCCTACTATATGCTAGGTGAATATTATTTTAAAAAGAAGGATTTTACTCAAGCAAATAACTACTATGAACAGGCACTAAGCAAAGCTATCCCCTATCGCAGCATCAAGACACAGATCAACGAAAACCTAGAATCACTCAAATGAGAGGAATAGGAATAGATATAGCAGAAGTGGATAGAATAGCCCAAAAATGCCAGAAAACGGCATTTGTAAAGTTGGTTTTCACTGCGGAGGAAGAAGCCTACTGCTCCGCCCAGGGCAATCCGTTTCCTAGCTTTGCTGCACGATTTGCGGCCAAAGAAGCCTATATGAAAGCTATTGGGAAAGGCTGGGCAAATGATGCCCAATTCCATGAAATTGAAGTTTTTAAACTTGAATCAGGCCAGCCAAAGTTAAGATTGCACGGAAAAAGCATGGAATATTTTGTACAAGAAGGCTATTCTGAGATACTTTTGACACTGAGCCACACTAGGCAAACTGCCGTGGCTGTCGTAATTGTAGTTTAACCCTATGGATTTTACCCTCACCAATATTCCTGATTTTTTGCCTGTGGCAGAGATAGAAAACCTACAGGTTGAGCTACTAAAAAAGCAATTGCGCTACATTCAAGCAAACTCACCGTTTTATAAGGGGAAATTTTCTATAGAAGAAATTGAAGATATTTCCAAGGTTTCCGATCTGGCCAGCTTCATCAGGACAAGTAAAAAAGACATCGCAGAATTTAATTCTGATTTCCTGAGTATTCCCAGGAGAGAAGTGGTAGAATATGTCACTACGTCGGGAACTACTGGCAAACCTGTGACTATAGCACTAAGTAAAAAAGATCTGAAACGACTAGCCTACAACGAAGCCAGATCGCTGTCAATTGCCGGCTTCACTGCTGATGATATAGTCCAGATCACCACTACCCTGGACAAAGGCTTCATGGCGGGAATGGCTTATTACATGGGATTGACAGAACTGGGTGCGGCGGTATTACGTGCTGGACAGGGCAGTACGGAATTTCACTGGGAAATGATCGAAAAAATCGAGCCAACTGCCTTAATTGCCGTCCCCTCCTTTCTCCAAAAATTAGGTTCGTCTACCAGAGCCTTTCCACATCAGATCAAAAAGGCTCTATGCATAGGGGAACCCCTAAGGAATAAGGACTTCAGTGACAATCAATTGGCAAAAAACATCGCCAAGTCCTGGGATCTGGACCTGAGGTCTACGTATGCATCCACAGAAATGGCCACTGCATTTACCGAATGCAGTGAGAAAAAAGGAGGTCACCTGCTTCCCGAACTGATTATCTTAGAGATTCTCGACGAGCATGGCAATGAAGTAGCTGATGGAGAACTCGGTGAAGTGACAGTAACCCCTTTGGGTGTAGATGCGATGCCTTTGCTTAGATTCAGAACGGGAGACTTAGCCAGAAAATACAGTTCCCAATGCGCCTGCGGGAGAAATACGCCAAGACTCGGCCCTATAGAAGGGAGATTGGCCCAGATGATCAAACTGAAAGGGACTACGATCTTTCCTAGCCAACTCGAAGACATTCTACACAGTTGCCCTTCGGCCAGTCCTTACCTCATCCGCCTGGAAAGCGATGACAATGGTATGGACTGTGTCACTATTGAGCTACCAGAATCTTGTACCCAACAGGATATGGATTCCCTACTGGTGCGGCTGCAGGCTAGGCTCCGCGTAAAGCCGGCTTTGAAAACATCTTCTATCTCAGAAATCCAGAAGACACTTTTCCGCGGGGAAAGCCGAAAGCCAAAAAAGATAATCGACACTAGAAATGGGGAAAATTAAGAAAGAATACGACGTTGTTATTATAGGGGCTGGGTTGGGAGGCCTGCTATGTGGCTATGTGTTGGCGGAAGAAGGAAAGTCCGTATGCATCCTCGAAAAAAACGCCCAGATCGGCGGAAACCTTCAGACTTTCAAAAGAGACCAAGTCAAATTCGACTCAGGCGTACACTACATTGGTGGACTGGACAAGGGGCAGGCTTTGTATCCTTTTTTCAGATACTTCAATCTGCTGGACAACGTGGATAAGGAGCTGTTGGACAAAGATGCCTACGATGTAATCTCTTTTGAGTCTGAGGACATTCTCTACCCCCACGGTCAGGGCTATGAGAACTTTGTCCAGCAATTGCTCAAGTATTTCCCGGAAGAAGAAGTTGGATTAAGAAAGTATTGTGAAGAAATTCGGCAAATATGCAACGAATTCGAATGGTATAATCTGGACAAAGATTATGCGGAAACTGATGAAATGAGCACGTTCAGTCTCAGCGCTAAAGAGGTCATAGCCTCCTGTACCACTAATGAAAAGCTTAGAAAAGTACTCGCCGGGTCCAATCTGCTCTATGCGGGAGACGGGAATTCCTCCCCTTTTTATATTCATGCCTTGATTATTGATTCCTACATAGGAAGTGCCTACAAGCTCAAGCACAGTGATCAGATCTCCAAGCAGCTGAGAAAAGACATCAAGAAAATGGGAGGTCAAATTTTCATTAATTCTGAAGTAGTGAAAATAGAAAACACCACTAAGCAGGTTCAGCATGTAGTCTTGGCAGATGGACAGAAGATACAAGGAAAGCAGTTTATCTCCAACCTACATCCAACGCTTACTTTCAGACTTCTCAATACGGAAGGCCTCAGAAAAGTGAATGTCAACCGCATGCTCCAGCTGGACAACACGGCCTCATCATTCATTCTCTACATCAAATTAAGGCCGGGCACCTTCAGATTTTCAAATTCCAACCGCTATCATTTCATAGATGAAGATGTCTGGAGTTCCCACTACTATGATTCTGAAAATTGGCTGAAAGCACTGGCGGTTTTCAATTCCAGACCCGACAGCAATACCCCATATGCGCACACGCTCACGGCCATGGCCTACATGAACTATGAAGACGTGAAAAAATGGGAAAACAGCTTCAATACCACTTTGAGTGAAAGCGAGCGTTCTGAGGAATATATTCAGTTTAAGCAGAAAAAAGCCGAAGAATTGATCTGTGCCTTGTCTAGGATTTATCCTGGTTTTTCGAGTTGCATTGAGAGCTACTATACCGCCACTCCCCTTACACAGCGGGATTACATAGGAGCCATTGAGGGTGGCTTATACGGGATCAAAAAAGACTACAATGCCCCTGTAAAATCCTTTATCAGTGCAAACACCAAATTGGACAACCTGTTTCTTACCGGTCAAAACGTAGTGCTGCACGGGGTGCTAGGAGTTACGATCAGTGCCATGGTCACATGCCAATTTATTTTGGGCAAAAAACACATGCTGGACAAACTAAAAGCATATGTCTAAACTGGTAAATTTCATTACTTGGTTGAAATAGTTTGAGAAATGAATTGTCAGAGCCATTTGAAAGGCCACAATCTGCATTAAATCGGGTGACCGTGCAATTCCGCTAAAACACAGGCGTTCTTCATCCTCATACCATATTCTCAAATCAAATCCTTGTACAAAGGAAAGCCTTGCTGAACAAACCCACATCAAATCAAGTTACTGAATACCAACACCCTACTATTAAACAGCTCTCAAAGCTATCAATGAATGCATAAGTAAAGCCTCTTCCACCCTAGCTAAAAAAAGCAGGAAGATCAGGCGGAAAAGAATTCATTTTGCTTAATATTGAGATTAAATTATACTTCAATAAACACCATGGGAAAAATCATTGCCATTGCCAATCAAAAAGGCGGTGTAGGCAAAACTACCACAGCGATGAACTTGGCGGCTAGTTTGGCTGTCCTTGAATTTAAGACCCTGGTGATTGACGCTGATCCACAGGCAAACACTACTTCTGGACTAGGTCATGATCCCAAATCCATCAATACAAGCATTTACGAATGCATGGTGGATGGAAATGACGTAAGTGAAATTATCCTAAAAACAGAAATCGAAAATCTCGATTTGGTACCTTCGCACATCGATCTGGTCGGAGCTGAAGTGGAGATGATCAATCTGGACAATCGCGAGGAGAAGATGAAAGAGGTCATCCATGAGCTCAGAGAAAAATATGACTTCATCATTATTGACTGCTCCCCTTCGCTAGGTTTAATAACTATCAATGCACTTACTGCTGCCAATTCTGTGATCATACCTGTACAATGCGAATATTTTGCATTGGAGGGACTGGGAAAACTATTGAATACCATAAAAATCATTCAGACCAGATTAAACCCTGATCTGGAGATCGAAGGCATCTTGCTCACTATGTATGATGTCAGACTGAGGCTTTCAAACCAAGTAGTGGAAGAAGTGAAACTACATTTCAAGAACATGGTTTTCGAGACGATCATTCCCCGGAATGTGAGACTAAGTGAAGCCCCTAGTTTTGGATTACCAGCCATATCCTTCGATGCAGATGGTAAGGGAGCAGTAGCCTACCTCAACCTGGCCGGAGAAATAGCACAAAAGAACAACCTGCAAAAAGTGAGTAACTAATTATGTCAGACCAAAAACCGAATCGAAAAAAAAGTGCGCTTGGTAGAGGTCTTGGAGCTCTGCTCGAAGACAGTCCGTCCAAGCACAAATCTGAGGATATTTTGCCTGAGGTAGTTAAAACCGGGATTTTTGAAATCCCCCTTACTCAGATACAGGTCAATCCATTCCAGCCACGGGTTCATTTTGACAAGGATGCGCTAGCCGAACTGGCAGAATCTATCAAAGTACAGGGGATCATCCAGCCCATCACGGTGAGGAAACTTGATACGGAAGAATATCAATTGATCTCAGGAGAACGGAGATTTCAGGCTTCAAAAATCGCAGGTTTAACCCAAATTCCTGCATACGTGCGTACAGCCAATGATCAGCAAATGCTGGAAATGGCCTTGATAGAAAACATACAGCGGGAAAACCTTAACGCACTGGAAATTGCCCATTCATATCAGCGTTTACTTGCCGAATGTGACTTAAAACAGGAAGAATTAGGAGATCGGGTAGGTAAAAATCGGACAACGGTCAACAATTATTTACGCCTGCTCAAACTTCCCCCTACTATCCAAGCGGCCATCCGTGACCAGCAATTGTCCATGGGGCATGCCCGTGCGCTCATTAATATTGAGGACGTAGATAAGCAACTCGCTATCTTCAAGAAAACTGTAGAAGAGGGATTAAGTGTGCGAAATGTGGAAGCACTGGTTAAAGCCCTAAGCGAAGGCAAGCCAGAAAAGCCTGCAGCCCCAGAGCTTGACCCTGTCAGGAAATACGAGATCAATAAGCTACAGCAGCGGTTGGCGTCCCATTTTGGAACCAAGGTAGCCCTGAAATCCAACACCAAAAATAAAGGAGAAATAAAAATACCCTTCAATTCAGCATCTGATCTTAACAGGATCCTGGAAATCCTGGAAATCATCTAACTGTGAATCCTGCAGTGTCTTATAGCATATCGAATTCCAAAGTCCCATATATTCTATTGGGGCTTTTGCTTTTCTGTTTCCATCTGACAGGTAATAAGGCTATGGCTCAGGAGGCGGACACCGTAATCACAGAAACACCAAAACCAGAATACTCTTTATTACCAAAAAACCCTAAAAAAGCCACTATTCTTTCTGCCATTCTACCAGGGGCAGGACAAGTCTATAATGGCAAAGCATGGAAAGTCCCGCTCATATATGGGGGGCTGATTACAGACATTTACTTTATCAATTTCAACAATCGCCGCTATCAGATATTTAAAGAGGCACTTGCTGACTTTGACGATGGAAACCCAACAGATTTCCCTAGTCTAAACAGAGATGGATTAGTCCGCAATGTAAACTACTGGAGGAGTAATCGTGATCTTTGCTATCTGGTGCTAGTAGGGATATATGCCTTAAACATTATAGATGCCAACGTGGATGCCCATCTATCGGGATTTGACGTTTCTGACGACATTGCATTAAAATTTGAACCTCATTATGAAAGATTTTCATCGAACAATACTTCTGTGGGACTTTCAGTAAAACTTTACTTTTAAACATGAATATATTACTTCTGGGCTACGGAAAAATGGGGCAGCTGATAGGACAGCTGTCAGAATCCCGTGGCCACCATCTAATCGGGAAAATCAATATTGACAACCGCCAAGAACTGGATCAGCTAGACACCTCAGCCATAGATGTCGCCATAGAATTCAGCCAACCTGAAGCAGCGGTGGATAATATAAAGTGGGCGATTGAACATGGCATCCCTGTGGTCTCGGGAACTACCGGATGGCTAGCCCAAAAACCCGAAATCGAAGAACTGACACGGAGTAAAAACGGAGCATTTTTCTATGCCTCCAACTACAGTATCGGGGTGAATATTTTCTTCAAAGTCAACGAGTTTCTGGCCAAGCTGATGAATGAAACCAGTGGGTACAAAAGCTCAGTAGAAGAGATCCACCACACCGCCAAATTGGACGCCCCTTCCGGCACAGCAATCACATTGGCGGAAGGTATTATCAAAAATATCAGTAACCTCAACTCCTGGGAGCTGTCCGAGGGAACGATCGGAAATGAACACTCTCTTCCAATCACTTCCAAACGGATAGACCCGGCTCCCGGCACACACATCATCCGCTATTCGTCTGGAATCGACGATATTGAGATCACCCATACCGCACATAACAGACAGGGCTTTGCCCTTGGCGCAATTTTGGTGGCGGAATGGATTAAAGGAAAGAAAGGCGTACTTTCCATGGATGATTTTCTATCTTTCTGAACTTAAAAACCAATCATGAGTAAGTCAACTAAAAAGAAATCAGTCGCCCGGGAATGGGGTGATGCATTGATTTTTGCAGTAGTAGCAGCCAGTTTGATCCGATGGCTACTCTTAGAACCTTTCACTATCCCCACCGCATCCATGGAAAAATCACTCTTGGTAGGAGATTTCCTTTTTGTAAGTAAGATGCACTATGGAACTAGGTTTCCTATGACGCCACTTCAGGTGCCCCTTACCCATCAGAAAGTCTGGGGAACAGAGATTCCTTCTTATTCAGATGCTATTCAGATTCCTTACTTCAGGCTTCCGGGTTTCTCAGATGTAGAGCGTAATGATGTTGTGGTTTTCAATTATCCGGTAGAATTCCAGTACCCTACTGATCTTAAAACCAATTATATCAAACGTGCTGTAGGTGTTCCCGGCGATGTAATCACCATCAACGAGGGAAACCTCTTTGTAAATGACGAACCTGCAATGCAGCCGGAGGAGATGCAATACTCCTACGATGTCAAGACCAATAGGCCATTGAATGTTGATTTCTTAAAAGAATATGGAATCAACCAGGATAGTTTCTATGTATTCACTGATGGCAGCTATATGGTATCTGCGACAGACCAGATCATAGAGCGCCTGAAAAGCTCTCCGGTAGTCACATCCGTGACCAAACGAATAGAAAAAAACGGAGGAAAATCGGAGATTTTCCCTGACGGAATGACCCTAGGATGGACAAGGGACAACTACGGCCCGCTGAAGGTTCCCGGAGAAGGATGGACTATAGAGATGACTAATGAGAATGTCATGAAATATAGTTTCACCATAGAAAAATACGAAGGACTTGATGACGTGCAGGTGAAAGAAGGGCAGCTTTTCATCGATGGCCAGAAAGTGGACAGCTATACGTTCAAACAGAATTATTACTTTATGATGGGAGATAACCGCCATGATTCCTTGGATTCCCGCTATTGGGGCTTTGTTCCCGAGGATCATATTGTAGGCAAAGCCTGGTTCTTATGGCTTTCACTAGACAAACACGAATCCATGTTCAGCAAGATCCGCTGGAGTAGAATATTTAGAGGAATCAATTGATCCTTGCAAAAGCCCTGAAATCATTTTCAGGGCTTTTTTTATGTCTATCCGATTTTCCAGTAAAGAGTTTAAAGCATTTAAGTTATTGGGCAACAATAGCGTTGAGGACACCTCGGTCACTTGTCTTCCGTCTTCTGACCCGGTGAGCAAAGATTTCGTGGCTACTGGCATCATTTCGGATAATCAGATTTTTTCACAATTGAGTTAATGCTCTTCACTCTACCACACGATAGGTTCCATGCCCTTTTCTATCAGGTATTCGTTTGTTTTTGAGAAGTGTTTACTGCCAAAAAAACCACGATACGAAGAAAGTGGACTAGGGTGCGGGGCTTTTAAAACCAGATGTTTGCGAGTATCGATCAATAAGGATTTTTTCTGGGCGTAGGAACCCCATAGCAAGAAAACAACATGCTCCCGCCGCTCACTGATAGTTTTGATCACCTCATCTGTAAATTCCTCCCAGCCTCTTTTCTGATGTGAGCCGGCTTGATGAGCGCGCACAGTAAGTGTGGCGTTCAGCAGAAACACCCCTTGATCTGCCCATCGCGTAAGGTCTCCACTCGCTGGAAGGGCTTTTCCCACATCAGACTCCACCTCTTTGAAAATATTCATAAGACTAGGTGGAAAAGGCACTCCGGGCTTAACTGAAAACGAGAGCCCATGAGCCTGCCCGGGACCATGATAAGGATCCTGGCCTAGAATCACCACCTTGACATTTTGTAAGGGGCAGTGGTTAAAGGCATTAAAGATTTCTTTACCCGGAGGGTAAACCTTTGTGCTGGCATACTCGTCTTTCACAAAAGCCACAAGCTTTTTGAAAAACTCCTGTTCAAATAAATGATCTAAAGCATCATGCCAGCTTGGTTCTATGTTGACTTGCATAAGAATATTTACATTCAATTAATAAATGGTATATTTACGGACTTTTAAATCACTATGTCTATGGTAGTTGCAGTTACTTCTGGTATTCAGGTGAGCGTGGAAGTCACTTATCAAGCCGAATTTTCCAGCCCACATCAGCATCATTTTGTATTCACTTACAAGGTAACGATTGAAAATAAAAGCACCCAAACTGTACAGCTATTACGGAGAAGATGGGAAATCTCTGATGCAGCAGAGCTAAAAAGAATAGTGGAAGGGGACGGCGTAGTAGGCCAACAACCAATACTTGAGCCAGGAGAGTCCCACAGCTATGTTTCTGGCTGTAATTTGAAATCAGGTTTGGGAAAAATGACAGGGGTATATTATATGGAAAAACTTTTTGACGGGACTAAGTTTGAAGTGGTTGTTCCTGAATTTCAGATGATTGCCAATTATCTCCACAACTGATTTGCTCAACAAAGTCCATCCTCTACTTTCCTATTTAAAGTATTGGCTCATTAAAGAAGATAAGTACTCACTTCAGTCGCCATTTCTCTTCACACTTTACCAAAATCTCTTCAGCTTCTTGCATGCCCGTAAAGATGCGGATCAGGATATTGAGATGTTTAGAAATCAGCTACTTTCTTCCACTGAAAGTATTGAGGTGATGGACTATGGAGCCGGGTCTAAAACTGTCAACACCCCAAAAAGACGGGTGGCGGATATCACTAAGTACAGTACAAGCAATAGGAAATACGCCCAACTCTACCAATATTTTGCTACACTTACCCCAGCGCATACTGTATTGGAACTCGGTACCTGCATGGGCATTTGCAGCAGATACCTGGCGAGGGTGACGCAGGGCCAGGTCTTTACTTTCGAAGGGGCTCCGGAAATAGCCAGAGTGGCAAAACCTGGGCAAGAATACGACAACATACAGGTGGTCGTAGGTGAGCTTAGTGATAGGTTGCCCCCTCTCCTGTCAACCTTAGGAAAGATTGACTTTGCATTAATCGACGCCACTCATACCCACGAAGGCACGCTTAGATATTTCGACCTGCTCCTACCCAAAATCCATTCCAAAACCATTATTGCCATAGGGGATATCCACTGGTCAAAGGAAATGGAACAGGCTTGGAAAGCGATTAAAAACAAGCCAGAAGTACAACTTAGTCTGGACTTCTATGAATGTGGAATAGTGTTCTTTGATTACCCAGGAGCAAAGGCCGAATATGTGTTAGGTTTTTGAATTTTTTAAAATCATAAATACTTCCGATCCCATTCGCTCAGGGATAGAATTATGGCAAGGTGCTGATGTTACAATTTCAAAGTGTTTTGTAAACAGCTCTTCGTATTCAGCCACTTTTCCTCCAAAGGGCGGGCCCTCAAAGTCGAAATCCCGATCAAACCAGACTCCCACCAGCACCCTATCAGGCCTCAATAACTCCTTCATTTTCAACGTGTAATTCTCACGAAGAGTCGGATCAAGAGCGCAAAAGAAGGTCTGCTCCAGAATTAAATCATATTTGCTCCTATGCTGAAAAAAATCCCCTTGGTGAATATTGGCCTTTGGGAAATTAGGATTTTCATCCATAAATTTCTTAAGCGGCTCCTGTGAAATATCCAAAATATGGACATCCACAAAGCCAGATTGCCAGGCATATACTGCTTCATGTCCTAATCCGGCTCCTGGAATCAGTATTGAAATATCCCGTTTTACAATTTGGTCTAAATATTGCACCAAAGGTGTGGAGGCAAGCCCTATATCCCAACCGGTTTTGCCCGATGAATATCTTTCGGACCAATAATTTTTGTCTAAAAAAGTCATAAAACGCCTAATGTTAAATGAATACTGAATTTGAAAATAACTCGACTCAAAAGAAAGACCAAGGCAAAAACATCATCATCATTGTTTTGGTTCTTTTAGTTATTATCAGCGGAATCAAACTATACACCGATTATGTTGATAGGACTAAGAAAACAGAAGAAATCCTATTGCTTTCCACTGAAAACAATGACCTAAACAAACGACTGGACTCGGTCGCGTATCAGCTTGATCTACGGATACAGGAAATAGAAAAATTGGGAGGAGATGTAAAATCGCTCGAAGAAGTGAGGGATCAACTGATGTCCGAACGAAACACCTCCAGACAAAGAAGTGCTTCAGAAATTGCTTCCTTAAACGCAAAAATCAATAACTACAATTCTATGATCGTAGAGAAGGATCAGGAAATCCTGGAACTTCGGGCTATGAACCAGCAGCTTTTCACTGAAAATCAAGACTTAAAAACTACCCAAGCCGAAATTGAGGAAGAAGTAGCCCAACTGAACATCCAAAAGGAAGATCTACAGGCAAAGGTCAATGTAGCCTCCATGCTGAAGGCGGAGAACATAGAAATAGCTGCAGTGAATTCCAGAGGAAAAGAACGGGTGGAAACAACCAAAGATTTTAAGAACCGGCAAATCGAGCGAATCAAGGTAAGCTTCAATCTTGCCGACAATAAAGTAGCTGACAAGGGGCCGAGAAACATATATGTACAGGTACTAGCCCCGAACTCCCAACCTATTTTCGATGTCGCAAAGGGATCCGGGACTTTTATCGTAGATGGCGCAGAACAATTCTACACCGTAAAGCAGGACATTATTTTTGACAATACAGAACAGGAATTGACCTTCTTCTACGAAAAAGGCTCTGATTATGTATCTGGAAACCATCAGGTGAAAATTTTCGTGGATAACTACGAAATCGGATCAAAGTCCTTTTCGGTAAAGTAATCAATTATGAATTCCTTATATATGATTATTGGCTATCAAGCTAGTAGTCATATTTTCTCTCAATACAGATCCCTTACCGCCACACTGGATAAACGAACTTCCATTTAGACAGGGAAGGAATAGGACATCACCGACTTCTTTCCCAAAACATCAACGGAATCACTCTGCTGGTAGCGTCCCTTTGCACATCGCAGGCTTGACCAATCATTTTGTATCACCTAAGTGGTGATATTAAGGATACGCCCACTGACTTTTCTCCCCTGCTGAAAGGATCTGGTTTTGATTTATTTTTGCTTTTACCTGCGCTGAGTTTAGCTACCTGTTTGGAATACAAGAGTATTTCCCGTACTTTTGCAACCTGTTTATTAAATTCCTTAAACACATTAAAAAAATGTTCCAAAGAAATTACGAGACGGTATTCATTTTAACTCCCGTTTTATCTGATGTTCAGATGAAGGATACTGTCGACAAGTTTGTGAACTTGTTAAAAGAACTGGGGGCAGACGTTATTAATGTGGAAAATTGGGGTCTTAAGAAAATGGCTTATGCTATTGAGAAGAAGACAACAGGATTCTACGTTATGGTTGAATTCAAGGCCGATCCTACGCTCATCCGCAAATTCGAAGTAGAATTTAGAAGAGATGAGAAAGTGATGAGATTCTTGACTACTGTTTTGGACAAGCATTCTATTGCTTATGCCGAAAGAAGAAGAAAAGGAGAGTTTAACAAAAAAGTTGAAGCTAAGGAGGAAGCCACCAAATGACACTAGTAAACGAGCCAATCAACAGAGGCGAAATCAGAAAAAAGTATTGCCGATTCAAGAAGCACGGCATCAAGTACATTGACTACAAGGATCCTAATTTCTTGTTGAAATTTGTCAATGAGCAAGGTAAAATTCTTCCAAGAAGACTAACCGGAAACTCTGCGAAATTCCAGAGAAAAGTAGCTCAGGCTATCAAAAAAGCAAGACATTTGGCGTTGTTGCCATTCGTAACCGATGGGTTGAAATAATCGTCCAATCACAAAAGATCATTACAAATGGAAATCATACTAAAAACAGACATCAAAGGTCTTGGTTATAAGAATGACTTGGTAGATGTAAAGCCAGGATACGGA
>CBFGUY010000037.1:0-28962 GCA_965651895.1 uncultured Algoriphagus sp.
GTCAGGTTTCGGTCTTCAATTTCGAAGGCGGGCCGACTTACCGGGATATTTTCCCTGAAGAGAATGGAGCAGCCCCTAATTGTGCGGAGGCGGGTGTGCTGGGTACCACGGTAGGACTGATCGGAATGCTGCAGGCAAGCGAGGCGATGAAAATTATTTTAGGGATTGGCGAGGTGCTGTCTGGCAAGTTGTTGATTTACAATCTGCTGAACAATTCCCAGCAAGTGTTTGAATTCGGTAATGTGCCTGCGCCAAAAAAGCCTCATATTTCTGTTTCATTTGATATATTGTCTCCTGCTGAATCACTTATAGGTGAAGCATTGCTACTGGATGTTCGGGAATCAGGGGAATTACCTCAGGTAAATTTAGAAAATGGGCTGCATATCCCTCTTTCTTCATTACCCCAAGAAGCGGATAGCTTGGATCGAAATGTAGAGATTCGGATATATTGCCAATCAGGTATTCGAAGCAGAAAAGCAGCTGAACTGCTTTATCGAAGGGGATTTAGGAAGTTGAAGTTGATACGGGGAGGAGCAAAGGATTTGTTGACCGAAGTCAGGAGGATAAAGAGAGGAGAGGTCTCATTTTAAGGTCGATGCATGTCCTTTCTTAAGGATAGGCAAATAAAGTAATTAAACGAAAGATGAAAAAAGTATTTCTTGAAGGGGCGATTTCCCCTGAATTTATAGCGGATTCCATAGCAAAGCATCAAGGCAAGCACAGCATTGGGGCGCATAATATTTTTCTTGGTCAAGTACGGGCAGATGAAGTTGGAGAGCAGAAAGTGGTAGCTATTGAATATACCAGCTATGAAGAAATGGCCAATGAAAAGCTACATGAGATCAGAGAAGCGGCTTTCGAAAAGTTCGAACTGACCTGCCTGCACATTTACCATAGTTTGGGTACAGTAAAGGTCGGAGAAATTTGCATTTTCGTCTTTGTATCTTCCAAGCGGAGGAAGCAGGTCTATGAGGCGACTGAATGGCTCGTGAATCAGGTGAAAGAGAAGGTTCCTATCTTCGGCAAGGAGATTCTGGATAATGCAGACCATCAATGGAAAGTTAATAGTTGAAATTTTATCATGAATATAAATTTCTTTGTCAGCAAGCGAATAAATCAGTATAAGTTTAGAGTGAACAGTGTCATTGCGGCCGCTTCGGTCACCGGACTTCGGTCTTTTGACCGGCTGGTTAAAGGCTTTTTGGCTTCTGGCATCTTTGTGGATAATGTTATGAGTCAATGGTAGATATCACACATAAAGTAACCACGCTCCGCACGGCAAAAGCTCAGGCAATAGTGCAGGTGAGTTCGGAAGAAACTATCGCTGCGGTAGTAGAGAATCGTGTTCCGAAGGGGAATGTCTTTGAAATGGCAAAAGTGGCGGGTCTGTTCGCAGTGAAAAATACCCATATTACCATTCCTGACTGCCACCCACTGCCAGTAGAATACACTGCTGTGGAATACGAGATTGATGGGCTGGAGATCCGGATTTTCATCACAGTGAAAACTGTGTACAAAACCGGTGTGGAAGTGGAAGCCATGCACGGTGCATCTGTGATTGCGCTGACCATGTACGACATGCTGAAACCTATCGATAAGGGAATTGTTATCCGAGAGATAGGGTTGGTAGAGAAAAAAGGAGGTAAATCCAGTTTCAAAGATAAAAACCCAAAAACTATTCAGGCTGCGGTAATTGTATGTTCAGATTCCATTTCCAAAGGGATCAAAGAAGACCGGGCAGGAAAAGTTATTGTGGATAAATTGGAGACACACAACGTGGAGGTAAGCTCCTATGAGGTGATTC
The DNA here is from genome assembly GCA_965651895.1 of uncultured Algoriphagus sp. Taxonomy (GTDB): domain Bacteria; phylum Bacteroidota; class Bacteroidia; order Cytophagales; family Cyclobacteriaceae; genus Algoriphagus. The sequence goes on from CBFGUY010000037.1 coordinate 1,805, forward strand.
CGGATGAGCTTGAGTTGATCCGAAGCAAGGCTTTGGGGCATACGGAGAAAAACCAATTGGTAATCTTTACAGGCGGAACCGGGTTGTCGGCTCGGGACGTGACTCCGGAAGCGTTGGAGCCTATTTTGGAGCGAAGAATACCGGGAATAGAAGAAGCTATCCGCAGTTATGGACAAAAGATGATGCCATTTGCGATGCTTTCCAGGTCGGTGGCGGGCACCATTGGCGATAGTGTAATCCTTGCTTTGCCTGGATCTACAAATGGAGCCAAAGAGTCTATGGATGCGGTATTCCCGCATTTATTGCATGTATTTTCTATTTTAAAAGGAGCAAATCATGACCCAGTCGGGTAATATACAGGAGCTAAAAGACCGGTTTGGGCGAGTCCACAATTACCTGAGGATTTCCCTGATCGAAAAGTGCAATCTGCGCTGTAGCTACTGCATGCCTGCAGAGGGAATTGCACTCAGTCCAAAAGCTTCTATCATGAGTGCTGAGGAGGTGCTGGAATTTGCCCGGATTTTTGTGGGACTTGGTGTTACTAAAATCCGCCTTACGGGTGGAGAGCCCCTTCTTCGCAAGGATATTGGAATTATTCTCGAAGGTTTGGCAAAACTGCCGGTGGAAATATCAATTACCACCAATGGCTTGCTTGTAGATAGACACGTGGATACCCTTCAGACACTAGGGATCAAAAAGATCAATTTCAGTCTGGATACCCTGAAGGAGACCCGTTTTCAGGAGCTTACCAGGCGACCGGGCTTTCAGAAAACGCTGGATAACTTCCGGCTACTTCATGACCGGGGCTTTGAGATGAAGATCAACTCCGTCCTGATCAAAGGAATCAATGACGATGAGCTAGTCGATCTTGTAGAACTGACCAAGAATTTTAAGGTTTCTGTCCGTTTTATAGAATTTATGCCATTTGACGGCAATCGCTGGGACAAATCCAAGATGGTATCTGAAAAGGAAATATTGGATCAATTAGGGGTGCATTACGGCACAGCCCAACTAGCCTCTTTGCCGGATGAGGATAATTTCACTGCCCGCAAGTTCAAAATCGCAGGCTATACGGGAGAGTTTGGGATTATTTCTTCGGTGACCAATCCTTTCTGCGGTACCTGCAACAGGATTCGCCTGACTGCCAACGGGAAAATCAAAAATTGTCTTTTTTCCAATCATGAAACCGATTTGCTGGGAGCTATGCGAGCCGGGGAGGATGTGGAAAGCCTTATTTTAGAGTCCATTCTCCATAAAAAAGCCGTCCGTGCTGGAATGGACAGTATGGAAAAATTATCAGATCCTGCACTTCACTCGGATAACAGAAGTATGATTGCGATTGGGGGGTGAGTGATTGTTATACTGCTTTTTTGTGGGGTCTTTGTCCCGCTATTCACCTAGGATGTTGCCGTGTAAAGTTGATCTCTACCTCGTAATCCTTATTGCCATGCACATCTTCATCGACGACTATTTCAATTTCATAAGCAACGTTATACGTTTCCAGCAAAGCATCAAGGTTAGCCTTTTTGCCCTTTACAGCAACGAATTTTTGACGAAAATTTAGTAGTGGCCCAATTGCTATCGGGATGATTGAAACTCCAATGCCAATGATAATTAACGGGACTGTAGAGATAACGCCTTTATCCCAAGCTGTAGCACCTAGTAAATATCCTGCACTGATCACTGATCCTGCAATCAGTAAATACAACATACAATGAAGGATATTGTAAGATTTGGTAGATGCTATTTTATAAAAATCGACGTTTACATCCTTTATACGATTGATATAGCTGTCGCCAAATTTTATCGTAGAGCATTTTTCATTAAATGCAGGCTTCATTGTCGTCAAGCCACAAGTACTTCCTATAGATAAGTCAAATAATCTATGTTCGCATAATTCACAATGCTTTGCTGCCCGTATTTTAAAGACTTTTGAAGTTTTAATTAACCATCCACCAGGATATGAAAGAGCAGCCAAAGCGGCGTCGCTTTCTTCTATTTTACAGTAAAGCTAATTTTTTTGCCAAGTCCATATTCTAATAGTCTATAAAGAGTAGAAAGTTGAATGTCGCTTTTGCCGCTTTCAATCCTTGAGATAAAACTCTTCTTAGCGCCGATTTTTTCTGCAAGTTGCTGTTGGGTCATATCAGCCAGTTTTCTTTCTTCCTTTATCAGTTCACCAATAGCAAATGCTTTTGCTTTGATTTCAAATTCTGTTCTGTTTTTAGAGCCCGTTTTGCCGTAGCGTTTATTAAGGTGGCTACTAAATGTCTTAATATTTTCTTCTTGAGGTTCCATCGCTTTTATTTTTTATTCTCAAAATATTCAATCATCAAAGCTTCTGCTTTTCTGAGTTCTTGTTTTGGTGTTTTTTGTGATTTTTTTTGAAAACCATTGAATAAGACAACTAACCTGCCTTTATCCAAACAGCAGAATATTCTGTAGATATTGCTTTCATATTCTATTCGTATTTCATAGAGGCCTTTTGTTCCTTGAATATTTTTAAAAAATTTAGTGGGAATACGATCTAAGATCGTAATCATGTAAAGCACTTCATCGACTTTGTTTTTTGCCTTGTCATTTAGGTTTTCAAAGAAAGTTTCAAAATAGTCTTTATAAAATATTATTTCCCTGAATGTTTCCATTTCCCAAAGTTAACGAATAATGGAACTTTTCTGTTGTGTTTTTTATGTTTTTTTGTCCTTTGATTTACGGAAGTAACCATTTATTTCATACCAGCTTGCTTTCCTTTTTAAGGTTTTAGATGGTGCCAGTTCAAGTCGTAATGATAAATAACAATAAAGACGAAAAATCACTGTGGGTGGTGGAAGTGATTTACTTTTTGGCTCACTTTCTATTTCCCAATATAGCATTCCGTAGATTTTAATGTGTCTAAATTTGCTCTCTCACATATTCAATATAAGCTTGCCGCCTAAAGTCGAACCAATCCTGTCTGTACTTAGATGAATCGATCACGTATTTAAAGTTTTGAAACGGCTTTCTTGCTGAAAGTTGTTCGAGAAGATGGTCTCTGAAGGAAGCGTTCGTCAGGGAATTGGCGAAATCTTCCATTACCTGAAATGCCTCTCTGGAATCCATTTGTTGAAATCGCATGTAATTGCCCAAGTCACAGTCAATTTTCCCGAATAGATCTTCCCAAGGTTCCGGTTCAAAGAAGGGATTATCGGGGTCTGGATGCCATTCTATTTCACCGGTAGGTTTGTGAAAGTAGCAGACCATACCACATTCCAGAAATTCGGCGATTTCTTCGATATGTTGCTGTGTTAATTCCATTGTCCTAAATTATTGTCCTTAAAAAGTCAATTGGAATATCATCTGGTGACTCAGCTAATTTAAGATTTCTTCTCTGGCATATACTTAAGCTCTCTCCATTTTTTGGTCACCAAGTAAATATAAAATAGGTCAGTCACAACGATGATCAGTCCTATGTAGAGTATAGCTTCGTGCACTCCCCCGGCGGTCTTGCTGCCTATAATTCCAAATAAGATCGTGGTAGAGAAAGTGCCTATGCATTTGGGTATGGCGATAAGCAGGCTTTGCCCTTTCAATTCCGGCCGGCGAAAGTACATTCGTACAAACAGGAAGGACATCAAAAAATTGATCAGATAACCCACATAAAGGGCTCCATTGACGATTCCAAGTTGTTGAAAGGCCACATGCTGTATCACAAAGCAGACTATAAGAAAAGCTATTCCCTGTAAATAGAAGGTGGCTTTTCCCGCCTTCACCTCATTAATACCATATTTAAAGTAGGTGTACAGTATCCCGACATCCAGCAGAACCCAAAAGCAATTGACGTATGTGGAGACATGAGAACCAAACACTAGGTAGCCTTGGTAAGTATAGTACACTTCCCAGGAGAAGTTCAATGCGAGCGTGAGAAATGGGATCCCATAAGATTTGTCTCTGAAACCTACCCGTAACGCCTCAACATAGGCGATGATCCAACCTAATCCACAAAGTGAAATAAAAATTGAACTAACTGTCATAATTAATTTCCATTAAAGAAGGCAAGGCGGCTTGATCATTTAAAGTGGTGCCTTCTCCTTTCAAAACAATGTTATTCTTTTCGATTTGATCTCAGTATAAAAGTCCAAAAAAAATCATCTAAAAACAGGAAAACCCTCCACTGAATTTATGAGAAGATGATTTTTGTCAGAAATCGCACTTTTTACTACCGTTGAGCATTATGTGATTGGATATTCTGATAGATTTCCGCCAATTTTAGCCAATCAAATCATGCAGACCCCACTGCAAACAGGCAACTTTCATTATGCAAGATCAAGTAAGTGCTTTTCTGAACAAATTGCTCCAGAGCCGGGATAACCAAAAAGGTTTGGACTGGCTGGAGAAGCAAACCCTAAAAATTACCTCTGAGGCTGTGCCCTCTTACTTGTTTATGGCTTTCAGCCAGGCTTCCCGATTCTTCAAGAAAAATCAGTTGAGTCTTTCTGAAGCACAAGTAGAGGAAGCAGGAAAGTTGATAGTAGGTTTTCAACCTCAATTTTGGGATGAACTGCAAGCCGCCAGGACGGTTCTGTTGCTGAGTTATAAGGTAGAGAAGGGAATTTGGTTTAAGGCTGTAAACCAACTGTTCGAGACTGCTGATATGCATGAACATCAAGCGCTTTTTGGAGCCTTACCTGTCCTGCCTTTTCAGGAGGATTTGATACCTAGGGCCATTGATGGCCTTAGGACAAACATTTCGCTTGTATTTGATGCCATTGCGCTGAATAATCCTTTTCCGGAAAAATATTTTCCTGAAGCCAATTGGAATCAGATGGTGCTGAAGGCGATCTTCATGCAACGTCCTCTTTATAAAATACAAGGGGTAGAGGAGAGAAGAAATCCTGCCTTGGCTGCTATAGCAAGGGATTTTGCGCATGAGCGATGGGCTGCCGGCAGGGATGTTATGCCGGAGATTTGGAGGTTAGTTTCTCCATTTGTGAATGAGATATATCTTGTTGACCTAAAGAAGACCTTGGAAAGCAAGGATGAACTTCAGATGAAGGCCGCTCTTTTGGCAATGCGGGAATCTGCATTCAAACCCGCTGAGCATTTACTTGAGGCTCATGCTGAGTTGCTCGCTTCCTTGGACATGGATGCCATCGCCTGGAGAAACATAGGAGAGGAATTTCAACGTACCCGGGTATAATTCTTAATTTTACATTTCATTAATAAAACAGTAAGCATGTATATAGATCCTCACATTCACGTTGTTTCACGTACCACAGATGACTACGAAGCCATGCGTAAAGCAGGTATAGTAGCGGTGATCGAACCGGCTTTTTGGCTGGGTCAGCCACGAACTGAAGTGGGAAGCTTCAAAGATTACTTCAGTACATTGGTAGGTTGGGAGCGTTTTCGTGCCAGTCAGTTTGGGATCGTGCATTACTGTACCATGGGGCTGAACTCTAAAGAGGCCAACAATGAGCCTTTGGCAGAGCAGGTGATGGAGCTTCTGCCGCTATATGTAGGAAAAGAAGGTGTAGTAGCAATCGGAGAAATCGGCTACGATGATCAGACCGAAGCAGAGGATAAATTCTATAGACTTCAGCTGGAATTGGCAAAAGACGTGGATCTACCTGTACTGATCCATACCCCACACCGGGATAAGCGAAAGGGTACCATCCGAAGCATGGACGTGTCCGAGGAGCATGGCCTTGACCCAAGTATGGTCATAGTAGACCACAACAATGAAGAGACTGTGAAGGAGGTTTTGGAGCGTGGTTATTATGCTGGTTTTACCATTTATCCACATACCAAAATGGGCTCTGCCCGTATGGTGGAGATCGTGAAGGAATATGGCCCAGAGCGAATAATCGTTAATTCCGCTGCGGATTGGGGGATTTCCGATCCGCTAGCCGTGCCAAAAACAGCTGATTTAATGAGAAAATCAGGCATTCCAGAGGAGCATATCAAACTGGTCACTTATCAAAATGCCCTGACGGTATTTGGAAAAAGTGGTCAGATGGACGAGCAGGATTGGCTGAATGCTGCACCGTTGGATCAGACCAAAAAAATGAGCGGAAATTCAGTGCTTCGGGGTGGACAGACACCACGAGTGGAAGGCTTCTCTGATATAGTTGAAAATTGATTATGGGTTCATCCCGAATAGTTGCATACTTACAGCTAACCCGTCCCGCTAATGTAGTCACTGCGGTAGCAGATATATGGGCGGGCTTTGCTGTAGCAGGTGCCTGGGCTTACATTTCGCTGGATGGAAGTATTGAAGCGAGTGAATTTATAGTAAAGTTAGCCTGGCTTTCATTGAGCACAATTGGATTGTATGCTGGTGGCGTGGCGTTTAATGATGTGTTTGATGCAGAATTGGACGCAGTAGAAAGACCGGAAAGACCCATCCCAAGTGGGAGAGTAAGCAAAAAATCTGCTGCCTGGATGTCTTTTATGCTGCTGGTGTTAGGAGTGACAGCTGCTGCCCAGGTGAATATGGTCTCTGCGGTTCTGGCGTTGATTGTAGCTATTTTAGCTGTAGGATATGATTACTGGGGTAAGCACCAGTATTTTTTCGGTCCTCTCAATATGGGACTTTGCCGTACCGGAAATTTATTGTTGGGAGTCAGCGTCGTTCCAGGGGTACTGACCACATTTTGGCCACTGGGCTTCTTGCCTTTGGTCTATGTGGCAGCTATTACCATGATCAGCAGAGGTGAAGTCCATGGGAAAAACAAGGCTGCTCTTTATGCGGGATTGTTTATGTATGTGTTGGTGATAATCGCTATTGCTTATATGCCGATTGTACATCATACCAACATATGGGAGGTCCTACCATTTCTAGCCTTACTTAGCTACATGGTATTTCCGCCATTGGTCAAAGCAATACGCACGCAGGAACCAAAATTGATAGGGAAGTCCGTCAAAGCTGCCGTAATTTCCTTAATTATTGTCAACTCTTCCATTGCTGCTGCATTTCAAGGATGGAAGATTGGAATAATTGTGTTATTGTTGTTGCCAATTTCCCTTTGGCTTGCCAAAAAATTTGCTGTAACCTAAAGCATACTAAACTAATTGGCGCCCGGAATTGTATTATTCCAAACGACAAAGCTCTAGTCACCTATTTCTTATGAATACCGTTATCCAACAAAAATTTGCAGTACCTTATCAGTACCCTGTGTGCTTCTCTGAAGATATTTTCAGTCCAGCCAATGAGCTGTTTGTAGAGTTGTTGGCAAAAGACAGGCTTTCCAAAGTTTTATTTATAATAGATGAGGGAGTTTCCACGGCACATCCAGAATTATTAAATCAGATAAAGGCATATTCAGAGATTCATAAGGACAAGTATCATTTGGCGACAGAGCCTTTAATAGTACCAGGGGGTGAGGACAGCAAAAACGATGAAGCGATTTATAAGCAGATCGTGGAGGCAACACATTTGTATGGTATAGATAGGCATTCGTATATCGCAGTAATAGGCGGTGGAGCCGTGATCGATATGGTAGGATTTGCAGCAGCTATTTCGCATAGAGGTATCCGCCTGATCCGAATTCCCACTACGGTACTTTCCCAAAACGATTCTGCAGTAGGAGTAAAAAACTCCGTAAATGCTTTTGGCAAAAAGAACTACCTAGGGACCTTTACTCCCCCTTATGCGGTTCTGAATGATTTTAATTTTCTTAAGACACTTGATGACCGTGATTGGAGAGCAGGTATTTCTGAAGCGATTAAAGTCGCTTTGATCAAGGATTTGAGCTTTTTTACCTGGATGGAAGAGCATGCTTCTGCGCTGGCCGAAAGGCAGATGGAGCCAATGAAAGAGCAGATCATTCGCTGTGCCCAAATGCATTTGGATCACATAGCTGGCAAGGATCCCTTTGAGTTCGGTTCATCCAGACCATTGGATTTTGGGCACTGGGCGGCGCATAAGCTGGAGCATTTGAGCAAGTTCCGAATCCGTCATGGTGAAGCTGTTGCCATAGGGATTGTTCTGGATTCCACATATTCTTTCCTTAAAGGCTGGATTTCTTCAGCTGATCTGAATAGGATAGTAATGCTTTTTAAGCAGTTGGGATTTGAGCTTTTCGCCCCGGAATTGGGTGGTGATAATCTAATCAAAGGACTGCAGGAATTCCAGGAGCATCTTGGCGGGCAATTGACCATAATGTTATTGACTGACCTAGGTAAAGGAGAAGAAGTTCATGAGATGGATCATGACCTTATTTTCAAGGCAGTTGACATGCTAAAAGACTTTCAAAAAAACTCCATTCTAGTCGATTCCTAATCTAATTCCCTTTCTTCATGGAAATCAATGGTTTTCAACTCAGTTACTGTAGCAACATCCATCCCGGCGAGACTTGGGAAGCAACTTTTGAGAACTTAAAGAACTACATCCCTGAAGTCAAAGAAAGACTAAGGCACACAGATGCTTTCGGGATAGGCCTCCGTCTTTCTCATGAAGCCAGTATAGTTTTGGAGCATCCAGAAAAGCTACAGGAGTTCCAAACTTGGCTTGAGAAGGAAAATGCTTATGTTTTTACCCTGAATTGCTTTCCCTATGGGGATTTCCACCGGACTACTGTCAAAGATCAAGTGCATTTTCCTGATTGGACGACCATAGATCGTCGGGATTATACCATCCGCTCTTTTAGGATTTTGTCAGAGCTTTTGCCAGAGGGCATGGATGGCGGGATATCCACCTCTCCAATTTCCTATAGGCATTGGTTTAAAAATGAAAGTGACTTAAAGGCCGGTATGGAAGTTGCCACAAAGCATTTGCTGGAAGTGGTGGCAGAACTGGCAGAAATTAAAAAGAAGACCGGGAAATCCCTGCATCTGGATATAGAACCAGAACCGGATGGAATTCTGGAAAATTCTGATGAAACGCTCTGGCTGTTTAGCGATTGGTTGCTTCCTTTGGGTAAGCCCTGGCTTTCCGGACATTTGGGGATTTCGCTGGAGGAAGCCGAAGTACTGTTGAAGGAGCATATTCAGGTTTGCTATGACGTGTGCCACTTTGCGCTGGTGTATGAAAAGCCCGCTGATACTTTTGCCAAGTTTGAAGGAGCTGGCTTGAAAATCGGTAAAATCCAGATTTCTGCCGCGCTGAAAGTAATGATACCTGAGATGCCGGAAGCCCGTGATTTATTGAAGGTGAATCTGTTGCCTTTTGAAGAATCCACCTATCTACATCAGGTAGTTGCCCAGGCTAAAAACGGAGCTTTACACTCCTATCCAGATTTGCCCGCTGCTTTGAAGGTGCTTGATACCACTGATGAAAAAGAATGGAGAATCCACTTCCATGTACCGGTATTTCTCGATAATTATGGTTCTCTAGCCTCCACACAAGACCATATTTCAATTGTTCTCAATGAAATTTTAAAAAACCCTTCTTTGACCAATCACCTTGAAGTCGAGACTTATACATGGGATGTTTTGCCTAAAGAAGCCCGCTTACCCTTAGGTGAATCCATAGCCAGGGAGCTGGACTGGGTTATCCGAAAATTTGAAGTAAAATGAAGAAAACAGTAGTTTTAGATATAGTTGCGCTTTCTCCCCGGGTAATCGGAGAGCATACTCCATTCCTAAAAGAATGGATCTCAAAAGGGAAAAAGGCAGTCGTAGCTCCTGTTTTGCCTGCTGTGACCTGCTCAGCCCAATCTGTTTATCTGACTGGAAAGATGCCAAATGAAAACGGGATAGTTGGTAACGGCTGGTATTTTCAGGAGGAGTGTGAGATAAAATTCTGGCGTCAGTCGAATAAATTGGTGCAGTCTCCAAAGATCTGGGAGACGCTGAAGAATGAAAATCCCGACTTTACCGTCGCCAATATGTTCTGGTGGTACAATATGTACTCATCGGTGGATTTTGCTGTGACACCTAGACCGCTGTATTTGGCGGATGGTAGAAAGGAACCCGATTGCCATAGCCAGCCCATGGAATTGAGAGACAGGCTTCAGAAGGAATTGGGACAGTTCCCTTTGTTCTCATTCTGGGGGCCCAATGCGAATATTGCTTCCAGCAAATGGATCGCTGAAGCATCCAAGAAAGTAGATGAATGGCACAATCCTACGCTGAACCTGATCTATATTCCGCATTTGGATTATTCTTTACAGAAATACGGGATTGACTTTGATAAAATAGGAAAATACCTGAGGGAAGTGGATGAACTGGCGGAGGATCTGATCACTTACTTTGAAAAACAGGGAACTCAAGTGATCCTGCTTTCTGAATATGCGATTACTACGGTGAGCAAACCGGTTCATTTGAACAGAATTTTCAGAAAACAGGGTTGGGTTCAAGTTAAAGATGAGCGTGGTCTGGAGACTTTGGATGCTGGAACTTCCAAGGCTTTTGCAGTAGCTGACCATCAGGTGGCGCATGTTCACGTGAATGATCCAAGTATATTGCCACAGGTAAAAAAGCTCTTGGAGGAGACTGAAGGAGTGGAATTAGTTCTTGACGAAGAGGGGAAAAAGCTGCATAAAATCGATCATGAACGATCCGGAGATCTGGTAGTCATGGCAGATAAAGATTCATGGTTTACCTACTATTTTTGGTTGGATGATGCGAAGGCGCCCGATTATGCACGCTGCGTAGATATCCACAAAAAGCCTGGATACGATCCCGTGGAGCTGATTTTGAATCCGCAAATCAAAGTTCCGATGCTCACTGTGGGTTCCAAGGTTCTGAAGAAGAAACTAGGCTTCCGGTATTTGATGGATGTGATTCCTTTGGACGCTACTTTGGTGAAAGGGGCACATGGTAGACTGAGTGAGGATGATCTGGATAAGCCGCTCTTGGTTTCTCAGGATAAAGGTCTGATGAATTCAGATAAACTACAGCCGACGGAAGTTTATGATTTGATTTTGAAGGCGGTGAGGGGAAACTGATATTTTACAAAAATCGCCCAGTTCCAGAAGTTTTGAATCTGCTTTCAAATATTCAATAAAAGCATTTCGTTGGGTCAGTTAGCATTCCAATTCTTATTTTTGACAAAAATTGATTCATGCGTATTCACGTGGCACGTTATTTTATTCTTTCTATAGTTTTACTTTTAGCTTTTTCCTGCGGTAAAAAGGATGAAAGCTGTGGACTTTCTTCTGAAATCTTGGAGCAAGACCTTACAATAGAAATTACGCGCTTGGAGCAGGATTTTTTCAATTCCAAAACAGAGCAGGATTTCAGATTTCTCTTTGAGAAGCATCCGGAGTTTGCCAGCGAATACCTGCAGATGAACTTGTATCCTAACCCTGATTCTTTAGCCAAGGAACTACTTGCTATCCACCAGGATTCTATCATGAGGACCTTGTATGACTCTGTGGAGGTGGCATTTTCAGATTTTTCTGAAGTGGAAAAAGATCTGGAAACTGCTTTTAAAGCCATTAAGTATTTCTTTCCGGATTTTCAGGTACCAAAGGTTTATACCTTTGTCTCCGGCTTTAATTCGGATTTAGTAGTGACTGATGAATTGATAGTGATCGGACTGGATTATTTTCTTCCTCCTACCCATGTTTTTCAGCCAGAACTACCAAGGTATATGGCTGAGAGATACGATAAACCATACATAGTACCGATGATTGTGATGGCTATTTCTGCCCGATATAATCAGACTAATCCTGCGGACAATACACTTCTTGCGGAAATGATCTACTACGGCAAGGCCTATCACTTTATGAAAGCTATCATGCCATGTACTTCTGATGAGTATATTATCGGGTATACACCTGAAGCTATTTCAGAAAGCTTTGCAAACGAGGAGTTGATTTGGGCTCATTTTGTAGAGAACGAATTGCTCTACGAGACCAATCCTTTTGAGATCCGAAAATACACAGGTGAAGCACCATTTACAGATGCAATCAGCACTAAAGCTCCAGGACGTCTAGGGCGTTGGCTTGGATGGAATATTGTCGATGATTATCAGTTTAACCAAGATGTGCCACTAGAAGTACTGATGGGAGAACCTGACGCAGAGAAAATTTTTCGGGGTTCTGGCTATAGGCCTAGGAAGCCGAATGAATAACTTGGGATGAGTACGAAAACACTACTACACTATTAGTCACCTTTTCCTTCCTTGGTTTTGAAATCCTTCCTCATGATAAAAAGGAAATGCGGATATGGACTTTATGTGGAATTTGTATTAGGCTTTTGTAAGAGGTGCAATTGTAAGAAAAACAGGATTTTCAGTTACCTGAGTTTATGTGGTATAGTCTTGAGTTGCTCATATCTTCAGAATTTGATAAATCTGCGAGGTAAACTTTAATACATAAAAAAGCGAGCCTGGGTAGGGCTCGCTTTTCTACTCCACTAAACCACCTTCTACTATTATTCCGGCAATAACACTTGGTCAATCACATGAATCACGCCATTAGTGGCATGGATGTTCAGCATTGACGGCACCAGATTACTTTCGTTAATCATCAAACCAGGGAGATCTACGGTTAGGTTCTCATCTTCAAGGAGTGTAGGAAGGCTAGCTTCATCTCTAAGATCCTGTGAAAATGCCCGTGCTGGCACTACGTGATAGAGGAGCACGTTGGTAAGAAGATCCAGATCGATATCATCCACTCCGTTTACTCCAAGTGCATCATAAAGTGCTTCGAATGCCGCATCAGTGGGAGCGAAAACAGTTAGATTATCTTCAAATCCTCCGCTTACCGCTTCTACAAGTTCTGCTCTGGTAAGCGCCGCTACCAGTTGGGTAAACTCTGGATCAGAAGCAGTAGTACTTTCTACTGCAATCTCTGCAATACTCATTGTTGGAGCTGTAATTACATAATCTAAGGTATGGATCACTCCATTACTCGCCATTTTATCAGTAGCTGTAATTTGGGTATTTCCGTTGATCCATACGCCTCCATCGGGATCTATACTCACAAAGAACGGATCGCCAGTCAAAGAAGTAACAGAGCCCGCACTTACATCTGCTGCCATTACCCGACCTGACACGGCATGATAGCTTAGAATGTCTGCTAAGTCTGAATTTCCCAATAATGCTTCAGAAGTAATATTATTGTCCGCAATGAAATCCCCAAAAGCACTGTTGGTAGGAGCAAATACTGTAAAGGGACCGGTACCGCTGAGAGCTCCGTCTAAATCAGCAACATCTATTGCAGCAGAGAGAATCGAAAAATTGGAATCATCCTCCAATACATCAACAATATCGTCAGGCTCCGGTACCATGTCATCATCATCATCGTCACAAGAGGTGAAACTCACGGTGACCAAAAGAGCAAGAGACAGCGAAAGCAATCGCCATACATTTTGATTGAAACTTTTCATGTTAGTTGGTTTTCGGTTAAGTATTAAGTTGGACAATTGAAACCTGCTAACTTTAAAATAGTTTTAAAAATTTTTTTATTTCCCTTAAAAATAGAGGGTTAGGGTTGTATAAAGATTATTTTATTGTACTTCTGGACATGATTTTGGCGCTTTTTTGAAGAGTGAAGATTAGAGTAAATTCAGTAGTTTTTTTTGAATTTTGAGTCAAAAAAATTTTAATCTGCCCTGTTTTGCAGGGTAAAAATGCAGGAGTACGGTATAGCTTATGCAGTCAAAATATCCTTTTCACCTGAGATTTTAGGACTCGAGCTTGCAGGATTGATAAGGTGGATTAGTCGTGATATAGCTAGCTCTTTACTGAAATATTGTTCTGCTAATCTTCTGGAATTCCCGCACATTGCCCTGAGTTCCTCAGGGTTATTTTCGATTTTTTCCAGATTATCAATGCACACTTTAAGAGTGGAAGGCAAACAGGTAAAACCTAATTGGTGGTTTTTTACCAAATCATATACCCACCCCTTGTGATTCACTAAAATTGCTTTTCCAGCTGCCAATGCATCAAAAAACTTATTCGGGCTATTGGTCTTCAGGACTGGTAAATGTGCAAATGAAATCCATGCAAAGTCAGCTAAGCTGAGTACCTCATTTACTTTTTCCTTTGAACCAAAAGACACAAAGTGAACATTTGAAAGCGACTTTTGAGAGGAAATATTCTGAAGTAGGGCTTTATGGCTTCCTTCTCCCATGATCAGAAATTGCCAGTTTTTAGCACGCTTTTGTGCGATTTCAGCAATCTCCAATAACTCTTCTACAGCATTCACTTTTCCCAAGGCACCTGTGTAAGCTATTGTTAAGGAGTTTCTTAACCCGTATTTCTGAAGTAAATCCGGGCTTTTTTCCATTGGGAAAAACCTTTCCAAATCCGAAAAATTAGGAATTAAGGCAATCTGCCGCTCTGGGCATACACTACGCAAATGTTCAGCTATCCCGGGAGACAAAGCCACCAGTTTCAAAGCCTGCTGATAAATCTTCTTCTCCAAAGATATTAAGAGCCTTTTCAATAGAGGGTTTTTGATTGCACCTACTTCTATAGGTGCTTGAGGCCAAAGATCCCGCACTTCAAAAATATAAGGAATGGCCAGCCTTTTTTTTGCCCAAAGACCAAGTAATCCTGTGGTCAAGGGAGTGGAAGTAATGTATAATAAATTAGGCCTGGGTAGCTTTCTGATGAGCTTTTTGGCCTGTTTGACAAATGATATAAAAGCTAATGAACGCTTTATAAAACCGAAATTCTGATCGTAAGCCACCGGAAGATAGTGCACTCTGATTCCATCGATCCAGTGTTGATCGTAACCCTTTTGAGAACCGCCGGTGATTATTTCCACTTCAAATCCAGCATCCACGAGTCCTTTTGCTAAATGATAGGATCTCACCGCCCCACCTTCACTTGGAGTTCGAAAATACTGATGGATATAGAGGATTTTCATTGAGTTTTAGTTGATTTTAGATGCGATGCTCCCGCCAGTCAATTTATATGCACAAGTACAAGGATTTTTTCTTAAATGAAGCTTGAATCATGCTTATCTGTATACGGCATGTTCGATTTCATAGCTGATGTAATTTTATCCATTCTGAAAGAAGAAATAGGTTGTACAACGTTAAAAAATGATTCTTCACAGCATTTTGGGGATTTGCACACATACTCCTCATTTCTGGAGGGAAAAACTCTCCATGGGTCTTTTCGAATGCTTGAAGCGAGGAGAATACTCTTTTGGAGAATTCACCATTTTCCGCAAACCATTCTCGAAGCGGAAGGCCAAAACCCATTTTTGGCCGCTTAGCGATCCAGCCAAGCCCAAGTTCAGTCAGATAGCTTTTGATCCATGGTTTTCCTTTCAGCAATCCTTCATCATTTACATTTTTCCAAAGCATCTGCATAGGTTCATCCAAATAAGGCGACCTCCCCTCGATGCTATGCGCCATCAGTGCATTGTCCTGGATTTTCAGTACATCCTGAACCAAATAAACCCGTCGGTCAAAATCCAGCATTTGACGATATTCACTTAGATGACTATTGAAGAGTTTAGCGTATTTATCTGTCAACGTATGAGGTGGATTTTCAAGTGCTGAGAAATTCAGAAAGGTTTTATGGGCATTGGGATCTATACCGCCAATGAATTTAAGGTAGCTTCTTTCCATAGGGATTTTATCTAAAAAGCCTTTGCCTCTGAGCAAGATGGCTTTGTTTTTTTGGTAAAAAGCAAATGCTTTGTGCCGCTGATATCCACCCCATAGTTCATCCGCCCCAGCCCCACTAATCAGAACTTTGACCGATTTTTTGGCTTCCTTTCCTATAAGCCAATTTAGAAAACCTGCGGAATCGCCTATAGGCTGATCTATGGATTTCACATAGTCCTCCCAGTTTTCCCAAAAGATTTTCTGGTTGACTTTAACTAGGTGATGGCGGATTGGGAATTCACGGGAAAAGCGCTTAGCAGCAACTCCATCGGCATATTTCTTTTGGTATTTCTGCTCTACTTGCAAGGTATAGCAAGGCAGGGATTTCCCGGTTTCCTTGTACCAAAGCGCATAAAGCAAAGAACTGTCTGCGCCACCACTAAGGAGTATTCCTACTGGTACATCCGCATGAAATTGTCTTATGACAGCGGTTTGAAGAGTTTTTTTAAACGTCGGGTATGAAGGTTTTTCGGATAGATTACGTTGATGTGGAATAGGTTTGAACTGTAAAGAGTAGGGGTTACTCAGTTTACTAGAGTTTCCTGGCTTCCATTCCTGTATGCCCTTAAGTAGAGTTTTACAGGGGCGGGGAGTTCTTAGGTAGAAATATGACTCAACTTGTTTAAGGTTAATTTTAGATTTATTGAGTCTCTGTATACTCCTACATTCAGAAGAAACATAGAGCGTCTCAGATTTCTGCGAAAAATAGAGTGGTTTTTCTCCGTTTTTATCTCGGGCAATAAGCATGGATTTGTCCGTCAGGTCCATATAGATCAAAGCAAACATGCCATTCATCTTTTCCAGTCCTTTTGATCCAAACATGCTAAGAAGATGTAATACCACTTCAGTGTCAGATTGAGTATTACATGTGATACCTATAGAGCTCAGTAGCTGGCGTAATTCGGAATGGTTGTAGAGCTCCCCATTCCAGACCAAGAGGGAACTGCCATCTGATGACCAAAAAGGTTGGTCGGATTCTGGTTTTGTATCTATTATCCTTAATCTGTTTACCCCTATCCACAGTCCTGGCCAAGGATTACAGTTAGCCCTATGATCTGGGCCGCGGTGCTGGCTTTCTTCCAGCATTTCATTTATGGCTTGTTCATTAGCTCCTTGTCCCCAGATCAGGTGAATTCCGCACATTAATCTTCCGTTTCTACCTTGGTGATTTTTCCTTGATTTTTTTCAAAATATTTGCACAAGTGAGTCAGAGTGCATTCCTCGCACTTTGGCCTTCGTGCCAAACAGACATAGCGCCCATGCAAAATCAGCCAATGATGTGCGATATGGACAAATTCTTTTGGAATATGCCGGATAAGTTGCTTTTCTACTTCCAAGGGGGTTTTGGCTGTCTGAGAGACTAGGCCAAGTCTTTTCGAAACACGAAAAACATGGGTATCCACTGCCATATTAGGCTGATTCCAAACCACTGAAGTGATCACATTGGCTGTTTTCCGACCCACACCTGGAAGCTTGATAAGTTCTGGAACGGTAGCGGGGACTTCTCCATTAAATTCTTCAATGAGCATTTTGCCCAGTCCAAGGAGGTGTTTTGTCTTATTGTTTGGGTAGGAAACAGTCTTGATATAAGGGAAAAGCTCATCGAAATCCGAGGCGGCCAAAAACTCAGGCCCTGGGAATTTCTCGAAAAGTGCCGGTGTCACCAGATTGATTCGCTTATCGGTACATTGGGCGGAAAGAACCACTGCCACCAACAGCTGAAAGGGATTTTCATAGTGGAGTTCCGTTTCAGCTATGGGCATATTCTCCCTGAAATGATCAATGATGGCTTTATACCTTTCTTTTTTTAGCATGTTGTAATTTCATATTGTGCCTCTGCGAATTTAAGAGAAGTGCTTCGCAATCCCATTTTTACCTTGATATAGGTATGATTTTATATGGAATATCTGAAAATAGGTACTTTTTGATGGATTGTGAGAGAGAGTAATTTTTCCTTGAGTACATATAGATTAAATTCGGGAAATCACCAGATATGAAAAATCTAAGTTTACTCGCACTTCTGTTTATTTTTCCGATTTTAGTTTCAGTTGCACAGAATAGGCCCAGGGAAAGAGGGATAATTTTTGGAGTGCTTCCTCCAGGAGAAAACAACTCCATCACGGATGTGCCGGGTGTGAAAGTGGGGCATTTTACTAAAAGCGAAGGCGATAATATACGTACGGGAGTAACGGCAATATTGCCGCATGATAGTAATATTTTCCAAGAAAAAGTACCTGCTGCAATATATGCCGGAAATGGCTTTGGGAAGTTGGCAGGATCGACCCAAATAATGGAATTGGGGAATATAGAATCACCCATTGTTCTTACAAATACATTAAGCGTGGCGGCTGGAATAGAAGGGGTGATCCGCTATACACTGGCACAGCCTGGAAATGAAAAAGTACAATCGGTCAACGCAGTCGTAGGTGAGACCAATGACGGGTACCTCAATGATATCCGTGGCATGCATATCTCTCCGCGGGAAGTGGTTCAGGCTATTGAAGCAGCTGAAGGCGGTAGGGTAGCAGAAGGAAACGTAGGGGCAGGTACCGGTACGGTTTGTTTCGGTTGGAAGGGAGGAATAGGGTCCGCATCACGTAAACTTCCGGAGAGTTTGGGGGGATACACGGTGGGAATTCTAGTTCAGACCAATTTTGGAGGTAATCTGCAGATCGACGGCGTAGCGGTAGGGGAAAAATTGGGTAGGTATCCCTTTCGGGAGGCAATGGAAAAGTCTGATGGGAGTTGCATGATCGTAGTGGCTACGGATGCGCCGGTGATGGAGAGAAATCTGGAGCGGATGGCAAAGCGTGCGATGATGGGGTTGGCAAAAACCGGGGGGATAGCTTCCAATGGATCCGGGGATTATGTGATTGCATTCAGTACTGCAGATGGACTTCGGGTTCCATATGAAGCAAAGTCTGGTACGCTTGATAACGCTGAATTTGTACGGAATGACGATATGAGTTCCCTTTTCATGGCTGTAATCGAAGCAACTGAGGAGGCAATAATCAATTCATTGTTTGCGGCTGAAAGTATGGAGGGGAAAGATGGACATTACGTGGAGAAGTTGCCACTAGAACAGGTAATGAACCTAATGGAAGAAACTAGATCTAAAAGTAAGTGAAATCAGAAGACAGTAAATTAAGCTTTTTTGCGCCCGCCATCATTTCATTTGTGATGCTGATAATGGGTTTGGGATTTGATCACTTGTTTCCACAGGATTGGTTTCAGGGTTGGATCAGGATTATCTGGTATGCTATTGCTTATTTACCGGTAGGAATACCTGTGCTGAAAGCTGCTTGGGGCAGTATTTTAAAAGGGGATGTTTTCTCCGAATTCTTCTTAATGGGAATAGCCACAATTGGAGCATTTGCGATCGGAGAATATCCGGAAGGAGTGGCTGTCATGCTTTTTTACTCCATAGGGGAGGTTTTCCAGGGAATGGCTGTGCGACGTGCAAAAACCAACATCAAAATTCTACTTGACCAACGACCCGATGTGGTGACAGTAGTTGAAGGTAATCTTACAAGAGATATTCAGGCATCAGCTGCGAAAATCGGGGATGTGCTCCAGCTGAAGCCAGGAGAGAAGCTGGGACTAGATGGGGAGTTATTATCTGAAAAATCCTCCTTCAATACCTCGGCTCTTACCGGGGAAAGCAAGCCAGCAACCAAAGAGAAAGGAAGCCAAGTCTTGGCAGGTATGGTGAATCTGAATAAGGTAGCTCTAGTCAAAGTGACTGCTGCCTTTCAGGACAGTAAATTATCCAGAATACTGGAGCTGGTGCAAAATGCTACCGCACAAAAAGCACCTACAGAATTATTTATCCGAAAATTTGCTAAGATCTATACACCGATAGTAGTCTATTTGGCCATAGGGATATGTTTTATTCCCTTTCTTTTTGTAGATAATTATGATTTTAGTGATTGGCTATATAGAGCATTGATCTTCTTGGTTGTTTCCTGCCCATGCGGTCTTGTGATTAGCATTCCATTGGGATATTTTGGGGGAATAGGTGCTGCCAGTAAAAATGGGATCTTGTTTAAAGGAAGCAACTTTCTGGACAGTTTGGCGGCGATCGACGAGGTGGTCATGGACAAAACCGGCACCTTGACCGAGGGTGTGTTTAAGGTACAAGAAGTGCATCTTAAGCCCAAGTATGAAGACGGCAAGCTCCTACATTTTGTCAACGCGCTGGAAAGTAAAAGCACACATCCAATAGCCACTGCGATCAAAGCGCACGTAGGAGAACTGGATCCTGAGGTGATTTTGGAGCAAGTGGAGGAAATACCCGGTCAAGGTTTGAGAGCAACTGTGGAGGGTAAGGAATTACTTGTGGGCAACTTCAAGCTGATGAATAAGTATGCAGTTTCCCACGATATTGATGCCAGCAGCATTGTTTACACCACGGTAGCATTTGCGTATGACGGGGAGTTTGTAGGATATTTGACTATCGCGGATAAGATCAAGGCAGATTCTGAGCAGACCATAGCGCGATTGAAATCAATGAATGTTGGCGTCACCATGCTGAGCGGAGATAAAAGCAGTGTAGTCAAGGCTGTCGCTGATAAGTTAGGTATAGCCAGCTTTTTTGGAGACTTATTGCCAGAAGATAAAGTAGAAAAATTCAAACAAATAAAGGCTGTAAAAGGGAAGGTGGCTTTTGTAGGAGATGGAGTAAATGACGCTCCAGTGATAGCTATTTCGGATGTGGGAATAGCCATGGGAGGATTAGGAAGTGATGCTACTATAGAGACGGCCGATGTAGTGATCCAGGATGATAACCCGGGCAAAATTCCTGTTGCAGTCTTGATTGGGAAAAAGACTAAGCAGATCGTCTGGCAAAACATTGGATTTGCGTTTGGTATCAAAGTGCTGGTACTGATACTTGGTGCGCTGGGGTTGGCTACGATGTGGTCAGCGGTATTTGCAGATGTGGGAGTGGCTTTGCTGGCAGTGCTGAATGCCGTTCGGATACAGTATATGAAGTTTGGATAAGTGTGGTCAGATTGCTCTAGCAGTCTATTATTCTGTCTATTTCATTCAGCAAGTTTTCAATGAACTTTAACTGCCTTCATTCACCGACTGTAAGCCCTAATGGCAGCTGATTGATTTTTCCGCACATTTTTAGACAAAGAATTATACCTTCCAGATTAGATCATTTCTTGCTTATGAAAAATTACCGGAGCTTAGTAATAACCATTCTTTTAGTAGCATTTGCCACTACCCCTATTCTTGTTTTCCCTCAGACTTTTGCTGAGAATGGAATGGTCGTATCGGATCATGTGATCGCATCTCAGGTAGGTGTGGATATTCTCAAAAAAGGAGGAAATGCCATCGATGCTGCAGTTGCTACGGCATTTGCACTGGAGGTGACCCATCCTGAGGCAGGGAATATCGGAGGAGGGGGATTCATAGTTTTTATGAATGCTGACGGTGATGTCACCACATTTGATTTCAGGGAAAAGGCACCTTTAGCAGCCAGTCCCACCATGTTTTTGGATGAGAATGGGAAGATAAAAGACAATTCTAACCATAAAGGATTATTGGCGGTGGGTGTGCCGGGTACAGTGGCTGGTCTTTATCAAGCCCATCAAAAATATGGAAAGCTGTCGTGGGCAGAATTAGTAAAGCCCTCAGTGGAATTGGCAAAAAAAGGCTTTACCATGAGTTATGGCTTATACAATGCAGCGGTTCGGATATCTGATAGGGATCCTTCAGAAGATATCATGAAAAATTACTTCAAGGGAAAAGACGGGGAAATAGTAAAACCTGGACAGACTTGGAAGCAACCCGCTCTCGCTAAAACCCTGAAGCAAATCCAAAAACATGGCCGGGATGGGTTCTACAAAGGCTGGGTGGCACAAGAGATTGAGGACTACATGAAAGCCAACGGTGGTATCATTACACGTGAGGATCTGGAGAGATACGAAGCTGTGGAGCGAGCCCCTCTTAAAGGTTCCTTCAATGGCTACGACATCTATTCCATGCCTCCGCCTAGTTCGGGTGGTGTAGCATTGATAGAGATGATGAACCTCATGGAAGAGGCAGGTATCTCTGAAGTAGAATTCAATTCTACAGCCTATGTTCATTTGGTTGCTGAGGCGATGCGCCGGGCTTTTGCTGATCGGGCAGAATTTTTAGGAGATCCGGATTTCAACGAAGATATGCCCTTGGATCGCTTACTTTCAAAAGATTTTGCTAAAAAACGCTATGCAAACATAGATATGGATAAGGCCTCCGTGTCTGATCCAGCTCAATTTGGCCATCCTTACGGAGGAGATAACACCACGCATTTCTCGGTAGTGGATAAGGAGGGGAATGCGGTTTCTATGACATATACGCTGGAAAATTCCTATGGAGTGAAGATGGGCTCGGATAAACTGGGATTTATTTTCAACAATGAAATGGGAGACTTTAACCCTGTGCCTGGAGAGACTACCACTACAGGCCAGATTGGATCGGATCCCAATCTGGTGGCACCGGAAAAACGCATGCTTTCCAGTATGACCCCCACTATAGTCGCTAAGGATGGTAAGCCTTATTTGGTGATCGGAAGTCCGGGAGGTAGAACAATTATCAATACTGTATTTCAGACTGTCCTAAACGTATTGGCTTATGATATGCGTATTGACCGTGCGATAGAGGCAATGAAAATCCATCATCAATGGCTTCCGGACTACATTCTCTATGAGCGAAACCTGCTTTCGCCCGATACCCGTGAAGCATTGGAGCAAATGGGGCATACCCTTCGTCCAACAAACAATATTGGAGTGCTGATGGGCATTACCTACGATGCCCAACTCCAGCTCTATACTGGCGCGGCAGATTCATCCAGCGAAGATGGAGGAGCCACAGGCTACTGAGCCCAGCTAAATGCTAAAAAAGACAGGAGTTTGATGAATGAAATTTTCCTTCATCAAACTCCTGTTGTTTTTAAAAGCTAATAGGTTCTGTCTGAGTGGATTCCGATCAGCTGGCCGGATCAATATCCCGAGCTGCCTCTCTGTCCATAAACCAGATTAATTCTCCCTGGCTCGGCTGGACAAGATTTGCAGGATAGCTGGCAAAATTGTGCTCCTTTTTCAGGATTTCACGTACTTTTTCAGCTTTGTTTGCTCCAGTGACTAAAAAAGCGACAGCCTTGGCATTGTTGACGATCTTTCCGGTAATTGTTACTCTCTTTTGGCCGGAATCAGGATGAGTAGCTACCACGCAGTTTTCCTCAGCATCCCAGAGTGAGATAGAATCAGGAAAAATAGATACTGTATGGCCATCGTCTCCCATGCCCAGCATCACCAAATCGAATTGCGGGATACCATTCTCCTTTGGCAGCTCAGTATCCAAAACCTGGCTGTAGCGTTCCGCTTCTCCTTCGGGATCATTTTCACCCAGCACTCTGAAAATATTAAAAGATGGCATCTCAATCTTCGACAGCAAATGATCAACGGTCATCTTATAGTTGCTTTCATCATCTGTAGGTGGCACACATCGTTCATCTCCCCAATAGAATTTGATTTTAGACCAGTCGATTTCATTCCCAAAATTACCTGCCAGATAATCAAAGACAATTTTCGGTGTGCTGCCACCCGAAAGCGCTACATGGATAGTTTGTTCCCCGGAAGCCAGTTCTCTGAAGTATTCAGAAAACTCCTTAGCAACCTGTTCTTTTGTGTTGGATATTTTTAGTGCCATATACTTCGTTAAATTATCTAACTATTATAATGGATAAGACTTCTGGATTTGAGTTGAATTGGTATTTTGCTCTTAGGGCTGGTTTAACATGGTTTTCTGCCATCCTATAGGCTCGGTCATCTAGATTTTCTGACCTTTTTGGTGAAAGGATGCATATAAACTGTGCTCTCTGCGTAATCCTCTGTGGCCTCCGTGGTTGATTTTTATAGAATACAGAAACCTGTTTCATCAGTCAGTCGGTTGCCCGGATTTCTCCAACCAAAGTGCCCCTCTATCATATCGTCAGAGTTACGAGGCCCCCAAGTTCCGGCAGCATAGCCGTATGTAGGAACGTCTTCATTTTCCCAGTACTTCAAAATTGGATCCACAAATTTCCAAGCAGCTTCGACTTCGTCCGCTCTTGCATAGAGTGTGGCATCTCCCTGCATAGCATCCAGTAGCAAGCGCTCATAGGCGTCCATTATTTCTGCAGAATCCAGGTCTGAATAATAAAATTCCATATTTGCCTGCTCTACCTGAAATCCCAGTCCGGGTACTTTTACCCCAAATTTCATCAAAATCCCCTCGTCCGGTTGTACTCTGATGATCAGTTTGTTGTCCTTTTTATAGACGTCTTGGCTTTTGAATACCTCATGGGCTGGAGATTTAAAGTGAATTACTACCTCAGTTACTTTAGTAGGCATGTACTTGGCAGTGCGCACATAAAAAGGCACATCCTTCCATCTCCAGTTATCCACAAAAAATTTCACAGCAGCAAAGGTTTCTGTCTTGGAATCCGGATCTACCCCTTCTTCTTCACGATAGCCTTTTACTTTTTTTCCATCGATGGTTGAGGCTACATATTGGCCTTTCATGGTATGGGTGGCCAGCTCCTCATCCGTTTTCATGATGCGAAGCGATTTTAAGGCTTTTACCTTTTCATCGCGGATTTCTTCCGCACTGGAATTGATCGGTGGCTCCATTATTATCAGGGAAACTACCTGGAGAAGGTGGCTTTGGAACATATCCCGCAGTGCACCAGACTTGTCATAATAGCCACCACGTTTCTCCACTCCTACAGTCTCAGCATTGGTGATTTCCACGTGATGGATGTATCGTCGGTTCCAGGTGGGTTCGAAGATGGAGTTTGAAAAACGTGTCACCAACAGATTCTGGACAGTTTCTTTACCTAAGTAATGATCAATTCTATAGACCTGTGGCTCGTTAAAGTATTTATGCAAGCCTTCGTTCAGCTCCCTTGCGGTCTCGAGGCTATAGCCAAATGGCTTTTCCACAATGATGCGCTTCCATCCCTTTTCTTCTGTAGTAAGGCCAGCTTCATAGAGATTTTTGGCAATAATCTCATAGAGGCTTGGTGGAGTAGAAAGGTAAAATATGAAATTTTCATCACAGCCTTTTTCGTCATTCAGCTGCTTGATGCGCTTCGCCAAACCAGTGTATTTGCTGTCGTAATTATCACCTAAGTCTTCATAAAAGATTTTGTCAGCAAATGTGGTGATGTATTCTACTTCTTCCTTACTGATTTTATCTTTCAAAAATTCGCTCTCTTGGATGATTTTAGAGCGGAACTCCTCATCGTTCATCGCGCTTCTGCTGGCACCCAAAACCACAAAATTTTCAGGGAGATGCTTCCCTTTGTACAGATTATATAGAGCTGGAACCAGTTTCCTCGCAGTAAGATCACCCGATGCACCAAAAATGATCAGCATCTGGTTTTGTGTTTTTTTCATCAGTATAGGCGTATTTTTGTAGTTTTTGTATTAAAACACCACTTTGGGTGGTCACAAATTTATCAATCTTAGTAGAAAGCCAACCTTCAATCCTTTAATTTTGGGGGCAATAGACGCAAAAATAACCCATATTTATTTCTAAACTTGCAAGTGCCTAAGGGTAGAAGTGAATTTGAAAAACAACAATAGAAAAAGATGGAGTACAAAAATTATGATTTTGGTTTAGTTGGCCTTGGGGTAATGGGGCGGAATTTTATTTTGAATGTAGCTGACAATAATTTTAAGGCTTTTGGCTACGATCTGGATCCTGAGAAGGTGGATGCACTGAAGGAAGAAGGAGGAGACTTGGAAAAAGTCAGCGCATCCACGGATATCAAGACTTTTGTTCAGGCTTTGACCACTCCAAGAAAAATTATGCTTCTCGTGCCTGCAGGTAAAATTGTCGATCAGGCGATTGAAAGTTTATTGCCTTTGTTGGATCAAGGTGATATCATTATAGATGGAGGAAATTCATTTTTTACCGATACAGATCGCCGTGAGGCATATCTGAAAGAAAAAGGAATTCACTTCTTTGGTTCTGGCGTATCAGGGGGTGCTGAAGGTGCCAGAAAGGGACCGAGCATTATGCCAGGGGGAGATAAAGAGGCGTATGCACATGTGAAGCCAATTTTCGAAGCGGTATCTGCAAAATACAAGGGAGAACCTTGTGTAGCTTATTTAGGTCCAAAATCGGCCGGGAACTACGTGAAGATGGTCCATAATGGCATAGAATACGCCATGATGCAGCTGACTTCAGAGATTTATGATTTGCTGAAAAAATCCTGTGACCTGAGCAATGAAGAACTCCATAATGTATACGATACTTGGAATAAAGGCCGTCTGCAATCATTTCTGGTAGAAATCACTGCTGAGATTTTTACCCAAAAAGATGAGTTGACTTCTGCCGATCTGGTGGATATGATCCTGGATAAAGCCAAACAAAAAGGAACAGGCAAGTGGACCTCACAAAATGCAATGGATCTGGGAATACCTGTTCCTACGATTGATATGGCAGTAAGCATGCGGGAGATTTCTGCCCTGAAAGATGAGCGTGTCTTGGCCGACGAACTGTATTCCAGACCGGAGGTAGCTCCTATTGCCAAAGATGAACTGATCGCCCAGGCTGAGCAGGCTTTATACTTCTCATTCATTATCGCCTATGCGCAGGGCTTGCATCAGCTGATGTATGCTTCCAAAGACTATGGCTACGATCTGGATATGTCCACTATCGCCAAAATCTGGAGAGCTGGCTGTATCATCCGGGCTGGATTATTGGCAGACATTGCCGAGGCCTATTCTGCTGATAATTCTATTCCTAATCTGTTGCTTTCCCCTTCTTTTGTGCCAAAAGTTCAGGGCACCTTGAAGGCAGTTCGTGAGGTGGTGGCTTTTGCTGCCAAAAGCGGGATTCCGGTTCCGGGGCTCTCCAGTGCATTGAGTTACTTTGATGCCTATACTTCAAGCAAACTTCCGCTCAATCTGATCCAGGCCCAGCGTGATCACTTCGGCTCACATACCTATGAGAGAACTGACCGTGAGGGGATATTCCATACCGAATGGGGCAAATAATTTTAGTGTTCAGTCTCAGTTTTCAGTAATCAGAAGTGCAAAAGCCCGTCAGGTAAGCTGATGGGCTTTTGTATTATGGATGTGCGAGTCTAACTTTTGGAGGAGAAGGATAACTGGTAGAAAGAAAAAATAAATCATTTGCGCCCTGCCCCCTTAAATTTAAACCAAACGTTCCTACGGAACGACACCAGCCATTGACACTCCAAGACTACCTACCAGTCGTTCCCAGAGAACGAAAATCAGAAAGAAACACTAAAGCTCATCTTCTCAAAAAGAAGTTTAGTATTTGCCATCTACACTTTCTTGCTAACACCTCAGTGTACTTGGTGATTAGAATAAAGAACCTCTAGTCTTTTAGTAGGTAATAAGCCGTTACGGTAATCAATGGTAGAAAATCACGCAAAGCTCCAATTCACCTACTGCCCCATTGGGATTGCTTATTTTATAGAGATATATCGGGCGGTAATTACCGTGTCAATTTTCCCCGCAGGTAGCTGGAACTGATCCAAAGTAATGTCTTTATTTACCCAATTTTCAAAAGCAACTCACCCTGCCGCTTCACCACTTTTAGGTCAAAGTATTGGTTGATAAAAGCCTTGCAGTGATTCTCTGACCATTCTGCGCGGG
>CBFGUY010000038.1:0-28952 GCA_965651895.1 uncultured Algoriphagus sp.
AGGCTGACCAGCACGAAGGTACTCACACCCAAACCGATCTTCTCCGGATCCAGTTTAGCATGATAACTCTTGATGATTCCTGATTGCTCCAATTTTTTCACACGCTCCAAAGTAGGGGCTGGAGAAAGCCCTATATCTTTTGACAACTGAGCGTTTGTGATTTTGGCATTAGCCTGAAGTATTTCTAGAATCTTCCTGTCGATTTTATCGAATTTTATTCTTAAGCTATGATCCATGATCTCTTGCATTTACAAAATTTTATATGGTGCAAAGTTAATATATTTGATGATTGTTTTAAACCTTTCATCAAAATTTTAAAGAGGATTTTCGGAATTTTATTAATAATTCTAAGCATTTGGACAAACAATCCTTATAAAATCCCATGCCCCTCAGATGAAATTCAAATTATCTCCTGTTATTTAGGAGGTAGAACGTCGATTTTAGAGTTAAAGTTTATTCTTCTTAATAAATTCTCTGGCTTCTTGGTGGGCGGGGTGCTTACGCTTGGCATACTTCTTTACCTCCTTGAAGTACTTTTTAGCCAAAGGTTTATTATTCTCTGAATTTGCCATTTTCCCTAATTGGAGCAACGCATGTAAATAGTAACCACTTTCCTGTGATTCTGACTCCTCGCCATAGGAAAGCGTCTTGAGGTAGTATTTTTTGGCTTCAGCCATATCTCCCATACGCTCACTGTACTGGGCGATGAAAAATGATGCATATCGACCACTATTGGATTCATATCCTGGCATTCCCTCATCTATACGAGTGAGTATTTCTTTGGATTGTTGGGCTGATTCAGGGAATCTGCCCACCGCATAAAGATGCCGGGCATAGGACCTATGGAAGTAAGGATTATTGGGGAATTTTGCATTCAGGTATTGTGAAATCTGCAGAGCTTTGAATGGCTCTTTTTCTTCAGAAGCATATAACCTGAACAAAAAATACTGCGCCTCCACCCGGGTATAAAACGCATTATTCGCCACTTGTTCTAACTGTTGGAGCCCTAGTTGCTTATTACCTTTAGGAAACAACGCCATAACCGGTCGTAAAAGAGGGTAGTTTTCCGGTATCCACTCAGAAAAATAATTGAATAAGGCATCGCCTAATAGCAGCTCCGGATTAAATTCCTCTTCCCCCCTACTCAAATCCATGTATTTTAGGGCATTCCTACCAGACCATGCCGCTTTGGTCCAACTCCTCCTCTCAGAATATAGGCGGGACTGGAAGCCATAGCCTGCAGCCAAAAAGAAAGCTGCCTCCTTATTTGTCTCATCAGCGTCAAACATTGTTTTGGCTTTGGCTATAGCCCTGTCTAAATATTTTACAAAAGTGGCATCATATTTTTCATTTGTAACATCTACTTCTATCCTCCACCAATAGCCTAGCGCTACCAAAAACTCTGGTAAGGGATGATCGGGATACTGGAGGGCTAGAACTGCATAGTCGTGTTCGGCAGTAGGGAAATCAAAATTATACATACTGTTGATCGCCTTAGTGATCCTAAACTGAAGTCCTCTATCCAGCAATAAGTACTTAGACGGAGCATGGATCATAGAATCAACCTCTAAAACCTGCGCCTGAGCAAGCCCAAGGCCTAATATCCAAATACCAATAACTACAGCAACTCGTGCTAACATATATTTATTTCTATTTTACTTCAAAATTAAAGGTATTCCCAAACAAAATTTTAGATTTGAGCCAGATTCATCTTAAAAATGGCTAAAACTTTAACCCCTCAAGGACAACGTCTCAAAGAACTAATTGATTTCGATAAGCGAATATATTTTCTGGTTCTGGTATTCCTATTTTTGCTTATCAGATACCTGACGAACACACTGATTCTTGAAGCTATCCCGGACTATGACAATCTTGAAGCCCGGGGTGACTTTATGATTTTTCATATTTTCAATGCGTTAAACTACCTCTGGACACCATTCGCATTACTTTGGAAGTTTACTGTCATAGCTTTTCTGTTTTGGTTAGGCGCATTTATAATAGGCTACAAAGTCCCATACAAGGAACTTTGGCAGTTTGCCCTTATTGCTGAAGTGGTGTTTATTTTCCCGGAACTTATCCGTCTTTTGGTGTTTATAGTTCCGCAGACCGGAGTCACCTACATGGAGATTGATGAATATAGAGCACTATCGCTACTATCCTTAATAGGTTCTGATAATATTCTCCCCCAATATCATTATGCTTTTGCCACAATCAACCTATTTGAAATCATCTACGGAATTATCTGGCTGTACGGTTTTCATATGATTAGCAGGAGACCTTTTGGTGAATGCACCATCGTTGTATTTGTTAGCTACTATTTGCCCTTAGTACTCTGGCTTAGTTGGTATATCATGGTGTATAGAGTATGATAATTGAAAGAGGCCATAAAATGATCTCAATTGCAATATTCGCCCTATAATACTGATCTACAGACGAGTACTTACCCGGCAGACCGGGGAGAGTTAAAGTATCGCTGACCGAGTTACCTAATTCTACTTAACTTTAGACGTTTTAAGGGCAAAACCCAGTTTCTAGTAAAAAAGAAAAGAGGTTGGAAAAATTTCCAACCTCTTTTCTTTTTTACCCATTTCGTTACTTCCTCAGAATCCTAATCCCAAAGCCATGGAAGTCGGGGTGAAATTGAGGTCAGCTACTTTGGTACTAGCTCCAGACATTAGGTTTACTGAGTAAACCCCTGCAGAACCTCCTACGGTAAATACCCCATAGGCCATATCTGAAGTACCTCCTATATCGAAGCCATTATCATCCGTAATATCTATACCCAACGCCCCAATCTCTACCAAGACACCGTCATTGGGAGGTGAGACTTGGTATAGCATGTCATTTTGTGCGTCCACAACATACAGTGCAGTGGATGTGGTACCTGCGAAGTTTTGCGTATAAGCAGCACCACTGGCCATTGGTGAGCCTGGGTTCAGACTACCATCCACTGCTACCACTGTTCCCAAATCTGGATGCAACCGTAGATTTTGCCCCTTCTCAGTGATCAGCCGTATTCTATCTACTGTAGGATTAAAATCAAATCCTATAAAATCTCCCATGGCCATAGGATCCAGAGGCATTCCAATTGCGTTTACAGCCCCACTGGAAGGATTTACACTATACAACTGACTCATAGTAGAGATGGCAAGTAGCTGCCCATTAACCGGACGAAAATCAAGGCCAGCTATCATTTCCCCGTCCATCAAACCCATGATATCTACTGCTATTGGATTTGGGTCAGTAGGATCAAATCTATATAGTTTATTGTCAGCATCTGTAGCGTAAGCTATTGGGTTGGTTTTGAAAGCAAGGCTTATCACAGGATCAGAAAAAGTACCTACCCATATAGCCTTACCTGAAGACAGATCTATTGTATAAAGCCGGGATTCATTTTCATTTCTATTGACCGCCAGAGCAACTGAATTATCAGGATTGATATCCATATCCCCGGTTCCTTCAAAGTCAATTCCTAAGTCTCCAACTTCTTCCAGTCCCCCGTCATTAGGAGGGACTTGCTTATAAAGCTTGTCCTGCTCATAATCAATATCATATAAGGTAGTACTTGTAGTTCCTGAGAAACTGTTTGTGTAGGCTACAGCTCCAATACGTGGATTTACCCCTCCATTGATAGAACCGTCAGTGGCTACTACAGTACCGAGTTCAGGATGTAGTCTGAGATTTTGACCAGATTCAGTGACCAACCTGATTCTATCGACAGTGGGGTTAAAATCCAGGGAAGGGTTAGCCCCAGAATAAGCAGGTGAAAAAGGCTCGGTACCCAAAGCTGTGGCAGCACCTGAATTCTCATTGATGTGGTATAAGCGACTAGCTGAACTTAAAGCGTAAAGCTGGCCAGTCGCAGGGCGATAGTCAATTGAAACTATCATTTCGCCAGATTCCAGACCAGTGATAGCCGTAGAGCTATTCGGGGAATCTAAATTCCTGGCATCATACATCATAATTCTATTATCCGATGTTAAAGCTGTAAAGCTGGCTTCCGGAGCGGCACCGGGCATGTCGATGATGGGATCCATGTCTTCCTCTTTATCATCACAGGAGGTAAAAGCCAGTAAAATAGCCGTACTGGCTAGAATAGCTAAAGAAAATCTTTTGTTTTTCATTGGTGGAAATTTTAGTTGAACAGTTGATTTTCTCCATTTACGATGTCTATTAGAGTATTGGATTATCTCCTTTCATTGAGATTTACACTTTTTATAAAAATTTTGCCATTCGGTCTTTCATGATCTGAGGAAAAAATCAGACCGTCAGATAAATCAGCCTGACATACAAGCTAAAGCGGGAACCAAGGAATGATAAAACACAGGAAAGGTAAACAGCCATAGCGGGCCAATAGTTGGAAGCAGCCACAGAACTAGCCTTATCGGGATCTCTGAATGCTTTAACTCTTTTATTGCCAAAAAAGTGAATCTACTTGTCACTCCAAATCTAATTATTTGTAATTTGTTGTAAATTACCGGAACACTTTTAGCCCAGACAATCAAGTTATTAACCCGTCCATTATTGGCTAAATCAAATCTTCTAAAACAGCGGCGATGAAAATAATTATCCCAGTAGACTTTTCCGACAATTCATTGAACGCCTTGGATTTTGCAGTTGCTCTAGCAGGGAAAAAAGACGGCGAAATCATCCTAGTTCATGTGATTGAGGCAGTGTATGATTTTGCCTCCCAGGCATCTATAGCCATGGATAATATGTACAAGGATGCTGAATCCCATATGGCCGAAACGCTCAAAAAATATCAGGATGAGGATTTAAAAATAGAGACTGTTATCAAAGAAGGGACAGCCTCGATTTCCATCACAAGGATTGCGAGAGATTTAGACGCTACTTTGATAGTGATGGGGACTCAGGGAGTGAGTGGGATAGCAGCCGCCCTCATTGGTAGCACTACGATAAATGTCATTAAGGAATCTTCAGTCCCAGTACTTGTTGTACCGGCTGAGGCTAATGCCCGGGAAATAAAAAAAGTAGCTTTGGCGTTAGAATTTGCCAACCATGAAGAAAAATTCATTGACTGGGTCATTGCTATGAGTCAGAGATGGGACCGGGGTCTGGAATTTGTTCATGTCCAAACCTCTCTGGATGTAAAAGAAGCTCCTGGGATTCATAAATTAGAGGACTTTTTGACAACAAATCATCCCGGCTTGCCAGTGAAAATCCACACTTTTTACGCCAAAACTCCCGTGGAGGGGTTAGATCAGTTTTTGGAGGAAAATGAACAGGTGATATTGGTGATGTGTCATGAGCATAAGAACCTATGGGATCAAATACTCAGCAGAAGCCAAACCATAAAGATGGTTTTCCATTCTAAGGTCCCATTGTTAGTGATGGTTTGATTATTTAAGGCCTGCTGAAAAACGCCAGTAATCGATCAAAAGCTATCATTTTTAATGATTAACCCAATTTTCATGCGTAGGGTTTTTAAGCAAGTGCAAGCTTATTGAGAAGAATAGGCATTTATCCATACATCAGAAAATCTCAAAATCGAGATTTTTGAGCAAGTCTCAGGCATACCATCTTCTTTGTTGGTCTGATTCGAGGTATAAGCATACATCGTCACTCGGCGCCTTGAACCTGCCTTGCCGGTAGGCAGGGCAGGCATACCTGAGACTTTTTCAGCAAGCCCTATTTACTCATCAATTCCTCAAAATCATCCCGGATATAGATTACATTTCTCCCCAGTTCTATCCATTTCTTTTTCTCCAGTTGTTTTAAAAGTCTGGACACTACCTCACGTGAAGTGGTAAGCTCATTTGCTATTTCCTGGTGGGTAGTATGAAGCTCATTGGTTTGGAGTTGTTTCATTTTGGTCACTATGTACCTCATCAGTCTTTCATCCATACGTTTAAAGGCCACTGCGTCGAGAGCTTCCAACATCTCTTGGAAACGGGACTGATATGTATTAGAAACAAAATCTTTCCACTGCTTATAACCATCTGATAATTCTTCTATGTATAAGATCGGAATACCGACTATAGTCGTATCCTCTTCCACAACAGCTTTTATTTCACTGGGTTTTGAGGAAGAACAACAGGTCAATGAAAGCGCACAAGTTTCACCCGCATCCAGATAATAGAGAAACAATTCTCTTCCTTCATCATCCATTCTGGAAATCTTTATGGATCCTTTCAATACAATGGGCACCATCTTGATAAATTGACCAGGTTCCATCATGATTGTTCCAGCTTTCAGGAACATTACCTCTCCCTTATCCAAGATCTGCTTGAGGAGTTTGGTATCTGTAAATCTGGGCAATGCAACTTGAAGTTCTTCTAAAGTCATTTAATTACCAGTAAATAGTAAATCTATTAGCATAAAGATACTAACCACGTGATTATTGTCACACTAACTTAAAAAAACACCTTCCAAGAAACTTGAAAGGTATTAAAAATCTACAATCAGAAATTATTATCTGAAAGGATATATGCACCTTCGGCAATGGCGAATACCTGCAGAGGCGGTCAGTCCTCCGTCTTGACTTCGCCACTCAGCAGTGACCAGGTATCAAAATCATCTCTATCCTATTGTGCATCCATCCTAAGTTGGATTAATCTCTTCTTGGGTAGAATTACCTACCTATTTAGATTTGGTTAAATGTATTAAGTCGAAGGGCTTTCCATCTGCTTACGTTAATATTTTCAGCACGTAGGACAGCACACAAATGGAACCTTTGTGAGCGGAGAGGTTCGCAAAATCCTAAAATGACCTAACCCTCTACTCAATGGCTGTATTTCAGACATGAGATTTGTTTCGGCTCTTTTTGCCCGCAGTCCTTCAGCCACTTTTTCGGAAACAGCATTCGCCCCTGAATTTCTTATGTCCGCCATGTGATCATGTATATTGGTAATATTGCCATATACCTCTACCACCAAGACACTGAGCGGACTATCTTCCGGTAAACCAAATGACTTCAGTTTTTCGGCAATATCCTCAGAAGTCACCACTGCTGTTCCCACAGGCTGTTCATCTTTTATGCTCGCCAGCAGGTTCCCTACTTGAAGTGCTGAAGGATCTAGTTTTATACTTCCAGTAGTATATTCTCCTATCGTAGGTTTAAAATATACCTGCTCGGTCAGTTCATTGATTTTCTTGAGTCGCTTTGGGTCAGTATTCACCCGTACCCCTATTTTCATTTCTATCTCGCCCAATAAGATATTTCTATGGTCTCTACCATCAGCTTGATGGACTTGGGCATACACCAATGTCCATAGACTGGTCCTCGGTGGTTTGGCTGTTACATTTTTCCCATTGTGCACTGCTTTTGCATAGGGTGCACTTACATAGAGGTGGTTCTCATTCCTATTCAGCGTGCAGAGCAAAGTTGGTGCAGGATGTTGGATACCAGTCACTCTTAACGGCCTGCCAAATCTTCCTTGGGCTGTGGACCAAAGATTATCCTTTCTATCAGGCCAATGCCCATGACCTACTCTAAATTCATAGGTAAAAAACCCAAACATTTCTGCGCTTTCCGCATGCAATCCCGGCGGTATGGGCATAATGTAATGCCGATTACTATCTGTGGCTTGGGTCATTGGAAGCATAGCTCCCATTCCTGCCTTATCATCACTTTGTCCTGGTGTTATTTGTCTCGTAAGTTCAGGATCCAGACTTATCGGTGATTCTTCTGGTGGAACTAATTGTTCGTTGGCATTACTTGCAATTAATTGATCAGGGGCATTTCCAAGAACCCTACAGAAGTAAGTATCATCAGGATTCTCTACCGGCTGGTCAAACTCAATCCATAAATACCGCTTTCTTGCTTCTGAAGAACTATAGTCATCAGTTCTCTCATAAGGTGAGAAAGCAATTCCAACACTGACAAGTTTGGGAATCTGCATTGGAGGAAGAACGGTGGGCAATGTCAATTGCTCTGTCTCTACGGTCTCCGCATTTGGATGCTCCTCCCTAGTTTTAGGTTTGATTTTATATTCAGCCCAAAGTTCATCTGGAAACCTTAGATCTCCGTTATTCTGTTTCAATTCATTCTTTGGATCCAGAGCATCTATATAAATAATCCTGGTAAAATTTCTGCTTACCCGCTCAAAGCGATCCGGCTGAAGCGCTTCAAAGGATACGGTATGCTTTAATTCTATATCTCCTACATACTTATTTACCCTGCTTTCATTGACTTTATCTTTTCTAAACTTATATTTTCTTTCAATTACAAATGCCACGTCCTCCAGACAATCCCAAGCCCAGTCTCGATTAATTTTATAGCTGAGAGCGGCAATCCAATGATTATAGAGATCCGCTTTTGTGGCAAATGTAATGGAACTTCCGTCAGGGGCCAGCGTATGCCGTATTCTGGAATTACATCCTATTGCAATCCGCTCTCCTTTAGGTGCTACTAGAGTTAATCCTTTAGCCTCCAATCCCAAAGCATTAGCAAGCCGCTCTACTACCCCCGCCTGTTGTTCGCCGGAATCTCTTCTGAGAAGGGAAGAAAAGATGTTCTTTTTGATGACCGGTACGCTGTCAGGTTTCAAAAATAAAGCCTGAACGGTCGGTACAGTCTCATAAGGCTGCAATAAATCCAGCTCAGCAGCAGGTTCTTTATAAAGCATAAACTGCTGAACTTTCCCAAATCTGCTATCTCTGTCCTCATCATCATCTATAAATCCAAAATAACTCTCAGGTGCCTCATCTGTACTCGCTACTGCCCGGAAAGAGATCCGTATATGTCTTCCTGTAGGCACTATCAGCTTTTCCATCCCGTGGATATCTTCAAGCAATAACCCATCATCCAGAAAAGGGTTGGCTTGTTCACCCAGGTTTAAGACAGGGACATCAATGAATTCTATCGGAACGTTCAAAACACCATCAAAATCAGCAGGGAATGCCCTAGTGGTCTCGTATAGTGTAATAAAGCTATCCCTCCCATTTTGGCTCAACTGTGTATCCATTCTGAGAGATTTGACTTCAACCCTAACTTTAACCTGCTGTACATCCGGATCAGACAAAGCAGGTTTTAGCATATCATCCTGAAAGACCAATCCCTTCAATAGGCTTACTGGATCCTGTCCTATGCTTTGGTATTTATTAGTAAAAACAACCGCAGGATATTCTAATAAAGGTCTTTGGATAGTAAAAGAAGGATTTGCATCAAACTTCGTTTCCTCATCATTAGTAGCGTTGAAATAAGTCCGAAGATTATTTTTTATTTCAATTGGCTTCTCGATTCTAAGCATTCCCGGATTTACATATCTCTTAAAAGAAACACTGGTTTCAGGACTTGGCGCTGAATTGAGCGGCACATCCGTCAAATCCGGCCCTCCACCAGAGATATCCGTCATACGGATTCTGAATTCGTATGAATTTCCATACCTAAGCTGAGTTTCAAGAGGTGCAGGTATCAACGCTTGATTTTGCTTTACTTTTTTATCCTGCAGTTCATTCAGCTGCCCCCCATTGTTTTCATGATTCCTATAGATCTCCAACGCATCCTTATCCTCAGTCACCAGACTTTTACCTATCCAATGGGCATAGTACATTGGCAGCCAATAATGATCGCTGTTAGGACCTGAGATCTTATTGGGATAGACCTGGTAAGGAAGTTCGGTAGAATCAGCATCCAGTTGCCCTGAAAACATATTTTCAGCTTCATTGATCTGGATTCTGTTAAGACTTTCCCATTGGTTTCCAGGGGCTTTCTGCCTCACATCAATATGGTATCCCATAACCCCTAAGGGAGCATCAATTCTGCTCATAGATCCAGGGGCAGAGGGGTTTTCAATCATTTGGCGTAAATACCAAACCAGAATTTGCTCATCATCCCACCCTAACCGGATTCCTGAATCTGATTGAGGAGGAAGTTCATCTTGACTTTCCTCTAGCAAATTTCCACTTACCGGCTGGTTGGCGTGCACTATTTTAGCAAACCCATCATTGTAAGCTTGGGCTTCCATAAAAAGCTCATCCCATGGGCCTAAGGGCACGGGTTCGCTTGCATCAGAAGCTTTCTTGTACAAAACCGGGAACAATACCGGAGCAAAAACAGGCCTTGCTTTGCCCTTCGCCAGCTTAGGAATCTTGGCGGCGTATCTTTTAATCAGTGGGCCGTCCGATTCTTCCAAAAGTGCTGTATGAGCTGCTGCATAGGGATCATTGGTGATATCTGCATATAAGTATCCTCCCTCTTCAAACCATCCAGCCTCTACCTCCAGCTGGACTTCATATATCATTCCGCAGGCTTTTGCCAAAAGCGGTTGACGCAGGATATTCGCAAATACTTTGCCCCAGCTTAGGCTGTTTTTCGGGGTATAATCTATAGGAGGTATTTTGTCCCGTACGGCACAGTGATATCCATCGTCAGTCACTGCATTGGGGTGTCTGGGCTGTGTGAAGTTAAAACGCTCCCGGTAAGATTTAGGCAGGTATTTTTTAATGCTTTTCTCAACAGGTACAGGATCCGGCAGCTTGTCAGTAACGTCTGTAATCGGAAGTGGCATGGCGTCTGCTACCTTTTGGATAATGCCGGCTTTTTCCGTTGCAGGAACAGCATTCACCGATCTTACAATGGGAATTCTACTTGGAGCTGTAGCATTGCTCAGAGGAAAATCATCAGTACCCCTCACTATCGAAAAGCTAAATTCAGGCTGCAGATGAGCGAATCCCGGAACATTCACTGGGTTAGGTAAACCCGTTGCCCAATCGGAAAAGGGATTTGCATTTCGGGGAACGACCACGATGTTAACTGTAAGTATATTTCCATCAAAACGTTGAGGAAAAGCCATTAAGGAAATTAATCTTCTAGGTTCCATAATTTTGTTTTTGAGGTAAAAAATCAAGCTATCTGACGGCTTTCTTGCCAGGTCTCTTCAAAACTGATATTGATTATAAAGCAAATACTGATATCCAAACCAAAGGTCACTGAAGCGGTGCAATCAGTCCTTTCTGGACTATTTATTCGCTTCACAGAACCGCTCGCTTCTATATAAATAGTAACACTGACAATACCTCCCAACAGATTTGCATGTCCCTTGAAAAGCATAAATGCGGTGATCTCAATAACATTGGCATCTGCATACATTTCACAGCCTACCATATAGGTCACACTGACATTTCCTACCACCGGAAGCCCAACGGAAATATTGGCTCCAAATCCAAACTTCATCATTAGACTAGGGCCGATCTTGGTATCGCAAGCGATCTTAACTTCTACTGATCCTACTGCATAAATAGTAGCTGCGCCTACAGTTACGCACATAACTTCCAAGCCACCGTTGAATTGTACAAATCCCCCGGCTGTTGGTAGCAATTGTTTAGGATCATTTGTCACTTTTAAGGCTGCATTGAAATAAACCCCCAAAGCCAGACCTGCTTCTAATCTCAGTGGGCATTGCGGGGAGTTGTACACTGAATCTTCCGGCGGGAAGCGGATAAGCGGGATTTCCTTGGTGGCCTCAAACTTATATTCCCATATCTCACCTGCATTGCTCATCGCTATCTGAAGCCCCTTTCTCATCACCGCGCCATAATCTCCTGTACTCAAGGCAGCAAGCATCTGCAACAATTCAATTACAGGCTGTAAGGCATCGCTGAATTCTACTTCAGGAAGTGGTATTCCATCCAAAGGCCCCGGACTGTCTTTATCGCCTGCATAGCCAGACTCTTTTCCCTTTCCTGCATCAAAATTCCCCTTGATAGTCATCAATCGCTCAAAAGAGCCCAGATCTACCACCATTGCCACGTTATTCACCTTGCTTTTCCAGGTGTCTGCCAGGTCATTTGCAAAGGAGTCCACATCAAAGTTGAGTTTGGAATCCACATATTCCTTAGACCCGTTTTTCTTTTGCTCAGCTTTGTATTCGATATAGATTTTCAAAGCATCCATATTGACCAAATAAAGCGGATCTAAATTTGGAATATCAAATGCCATCGCTTTGTTCAAAACACCATTTGCTTCACCTGAAAGTAGTTTAAACCCTTTATCCACAATCTTTCCGGCTTCTTCTTTGGCTGTGATCTCCATCAATTCCAACACCTTCTTTCCACCATCAGTTGCGGCATTTTCTACAAAGGCCGCTACTTTATTACCATCCCCATCAACTCCGTCCAACAGTGCAATAGCCTTCCCGAAATTAGAATAGGCATCTCCGACATTTGGAAATATACTACTGCCATTCATCAGTTTATACGCATCAGAAAATATAGGTGGCGTCTTACTTAAAAGCTTAGACAATCCTTTTTTATAGCTTGGGGTTAGGAAAAGTGCCTTTTGGGTAGAAGTGCTTTGTAGGTACCCATAATTAATGGTTGCTGCCACGGGATTTCTGAGAATCTCCGCAGGATGCGCCAGCCTTACCAGATTATTGTTCACATCAGACTGACTTACTACGGTTTCTTTCACCCATTTACCAATACGGATCAAAGGAATAGGCACATGAGGAGGAAGTGGGGTTATTTCCCCTGAACCTGTATCGTGCTGAACCATACTCCAACTGCCATCTTTTGGCAATAGAACTGATCCCCGGCTAGCTGCTACAAAAATCGGGATATTAGTTGGGTTACCTGGTTTTACTGAAGGGGAAATGTCGAAGCGATTGATCTGCATCTGTTGTCCAGATTGCCCCAGATCCATTACACAATTAATGTCTCCCCCCATTAGTCCTCCCTGACTATCCAACAATAATTTGAGCTGGGATGGTGTCAATGGGATACCAGGTGGTGACAATTGCACATAGCCAAGAATCTTTTTAGCTGGAGTTTTTCCGTTTTTATGACCCTGGACCAGATTCTCAATCGCCACATCAGCATCAAAATACACCGCAGTACACCTTACTTCTTGTTCTAAAAAACTTTTACCTGGCGTAGTTTCATTGTTGACTATTACATCCCCGCTTTCATTGATGTATTTTTTACCAATGGCAATTTGATTTGTGGTGACAAAATCAGCTATCGTGCCATCTTCTTTGATGTTTGTGATATTGAACAGGCCTCTTAAGGTACCGGGATGAAGTTCATAGCGCTGATCTTCGACCACATTTCCCGGTGTACTTTCATCAATGTATTTTGCCCTAAAGTCAAAAATCCCGTCTGATTCCGGCTGCCATCCACTATCGGTTCTGTAGATAAAGCCCGAGCTTGTCCTAAAAATGGTAATTGTCCGTACTACACGGATTCCCCAAGGATAGATCAAGCTTTTCACCTGGATGACTTCATGTGCTGTCCTTCCTAACATGATGTCAAATCTAGCCTGACTGGTTTGGGCAATTGCAGCAGATGGACTCAGCCAATTACTGAACGTGCTAGCACCATAGCCTGTAAAATCAATCTTACTTAAGGGAACCCCTCTTTCTAAAATTTTAGTGGGATTAGCCTGATTTACGAAAAACTCCCCGTTGAATATGCGGGTCACACTATCCCCAAGTGTACTTGCTCCTGTGGCACTTCCATTCATTCCCAACACATTTGCAAGCTGAACCGTAAAACCAGCGAACATTGGCAGGTCATTCTTCTTCGGTTCATCAGGATCTTTTTTCCCGTAATTACCTGCAGTGGCTCTAATCTGTATGCCTCCTTGAAGACCATTTGGAAAATTAGGGCTCACTTGGTCAAGCTGTGGCTTTACCGTCTCTTTTGGGTTGGTGTGGGATAACTCGGCCATCGCTTTAAGTCCAAAAGGAAGCGTAAACAAGGCCGCAACCGGAGTTTGTTTCTTCTGATATTTTTCCAGTATATATTCAACAAGAGGCTTAGGTGAAATCGCGATCCGTTCCTGATGGTTGTTAACCAATCTTGTAGGTCCTCCATCGTTAGGATAATAGTTAAATAAAACCGGTGGGTCCCCTGGTTTATTTTGGCCTGGTGGTGTCAGATTGAATATTGGCTCCCATGCTACCTGCGGCAGCATGAATAAGCGGGTCATCGCTCCCTGTGCGATAACTTCCATCCCCTCCACAGAAATCAGCTGATTTCCGGTTTGGGAAATAGTAGCCTCAGACTCGCTTACCAAGCTGGCGACTCCGGTAGTCACACGCTGCCCTCTGGAGATCCCTAAACTGACCCCCAATTGGTTGGCATTGGAGCTTACATCAAGCAGTGCGAAAAAATCCGTCTCAAAAGGTCTGGTAAAGTTCTGAAGTTGGTCTTCATAAGGAGGCAAGGAATTGTCTCTAGCTGTAGAAGTGGATGTTGCTGCTGCTGTTGCCTTTAGCGTTTCATGGCGTATATCTGAGGATTTCAGCTGATTCACAGCCATAAGAGCAGGTGAGGCCTTTTCAACTGAGGCAGCTCCTGGGGTGGCCGCAGTATTGTTTGCAGGCCCAAAATGAAAGCTCACCTCAACTTTATCAACTTTCTTATCTATGGGTTCCTGGGATATCTGACAAACCAACCAACTTTGAATGCTATCCAGTGAACTGCCTCTTTTCCCAAATTGCCGGCTAAGAATCGCTAAATTAGCTACATAAGGATCCGGCAAAGTAGGCATGTAGCTCAGCATCCCGAAAACCAAAAAAGTCTGGCTTTTAACAATCCTGCTCCAATCCGCATCACATTCCCCAAAAATTAAAGCTCCATTAACTGGAGACAGGGTAAAAAGTGCATTTTCCAAAGCTATGGCAATACTTTTAAAAGACGGTACTTTATCAAAAGACAACTTATTGTCCCATAGTATGTTATCATCCAGAATATAAACCAAATTCTTGTCGTCCGAGCCTGCCATTAATAACGCGGAGTTTTTGGTTTTAATCGCCACTGGAAGTCCGTTGACCTGCAAAGGTCTATCTACTTTAATCTGCGCATTGGCTAAAGCAATCAACATTTCTGTACCCTCCGCAAGAGAGTTGTACATAAAGATGGCTGACTTATTCAACGCTAAAAAAACAGAAGTTCCATGGGCATTCAAGTCATCTTTCCAGTGATCTAGTTCCTGGAAAGCGCCTTCACCGTCGGACATGGAATCAGTAATCCCAATTCTACCGTTTTCTACAAGAATCTGTGGTTTTACAAGTTTAAGATTTTTACCCTTGAGCCCCTTCCATCTAAATTTCAACCCCGGCTTTAATTCCTGCAGTATGCCTCCAGAACCTGCTACTTCCAAGGGGGCATCTATATCCAGTTCCGCAGCTGGAATTGCCCACCAGGAATGACTGACAGGTGCAGCCCCCTGGATCTCAACCATCGGGCTTTTTTGCTTTTTGGGAGCAAATTCCGCTGAAGAACAACTATAGGGGATCAATAGCCTGGACAATTGAGTACTGTATGTAGGCACTTTATTGAGTCGGCTAAAAGATGCCGTCTGTCCATACACAGTCCATTGAGCCTTCCCACTATCAGCTATTTGAGCTTTTGAAGTCCCTGAGAATGAAAACCTCAAAGTGTCAGGGTTTTGGACGTTAGCCTCAAAAGCATCTTTTCCGTGCTTTTTCTTTGAATCTACAGCGTCCGGTGTCTGATCTACCTCAAGTGAGACCTGAACATTGGTACTAGCTGCTAAAACTAGTTTTTGTCCCTGTAGAACCGGATTTGCACTCAACTGTATTTTACCGTCTTTGACTTTCAGCCCTGCATAGCGGTTGTTCGGGGCATTTGCAGCAAGCATGTCCGCTCGTACATAAAAACTTCCCGCTACAACATCATAGTTTTTTGATACCTCAACCGGCGGGGAATTAACTGGCTTAACTGCAAGATTTTGAAATGATGCCTTAAATAAGACCACTGGTAAATTACTGTTTTGCTGATAAATAGCTATCAGCTTAGTGACCCTATAAAAATCAATGGCGATAACCCGTCCATCAACTTTTGTCAGAGGACCAATTGTTTTTTCTACCTTGGCACCGGCAGCCCATGCCGGAACGCTGGCCTTTATCTGTGTACTCCTGACAGGAACCTCACGTACAAAAGCCTTTAATTCTGGTTCTTCTTTTTTCGTCGCCTTTGTTTCGGTGGCTTTCTCAGCCTCTTTGCGTATCAGCTCAATTTTTTTCTTCGGGATTCTATCCTGGAAAAAAAGCTCCGAACGTTCAAAACTGAATGGTTCAGCTTTAATTTCAGAACTATCCTGAATCAGGAGTGATTTGGCTAAGAGAGGCAATCCCTCCTCCCATAGTTTTTTGTCTTTGGAATTATCTGCACTCAGATGGCCGAATATTTCCGATAACAGGGCTTGCAGTTGATCTTTTTCCATGGTAAAAAGTTGTTTAAAATGGGAGCTTTTCCTTACAAAAACTGAAAAATTCGGTTTCAAATAAAAATCCAACACAAACCAATTCTTGTTCAAAAAAGCATTGTGAATGTAAAAATAATTACCCTTTCAAACAACCTGTAAGGCACTGGAAACCTAATAATTAGAGTTTTTATTTTAGTATTTTTCGCAAATAAACCTAACTAAAATCCTCAGTTCATTCTAATCATTTTGAACCTCAGGTTTGAAAAATCCCTTTAATGAACCCTATTCCATAAAACCTTGCTCTCTGGGAAACCTGACAAAAATCTTATCTATATTTCTTTAGATTCATTCCAAATAGTTCTATTTTTGCCATCAGTCAACAGGCTACCTCTAATTCTATGTTCATTACCGCCGATAC
Organism: uncultured Algoriphagus sp.; assembly: GCA_965651895.1. Lineage (GTDB taxonomy): Bacteria > Bacteroidota > Bacteroidia > Cytophagales > Cyclobacteriaceae > Algoriphagus. The sequence continues at coordinate 16,554 of CBFGUY010000038.1, forward strand.
TATACCTGTCACCCGGGCTGCGATCATCCAGGAAATCCTAGATTCCCCGTTGAAAATCAACTTGATGGAACTTGGATTTCTTCCTGGTAAAACGATCACTCTCCATCACTCTGCCCCTTTAGGAGGCCCTATGGCTTTCAAACTTGAAGAGTCCATTCTAGCCTTAAGAAAATCCGAAGCTTCTTTAATAGAAGTACAATTGCTCTGAAATACATGCCCGAGTCCACAATTCCTCCCCAAGTCAAAGCCCCTAAAGTTGCCATAATCGGAAATCCGAATGTGGGCAAATCCACAATTTTCAACCAACTCACAGGATTAAGCCAAAAAATCGGCAACTATCCCGGAGTAACGGTGGATAAAAAGACCGGGTGGATGAATTTTAGAGGAAGCAACTATGAGATCATAGATCTGCCCGGCACCTATAGTCTCTATCCCAATTCTGAAGATGAAATCATTGCCCATCGGGTATTGAATGAATTGCGCGATGAAGAAAGACCTGAGTTTGTCCTGATGATCATCGACTCCTGCCAGATTTCACGGGGTCTGTTTCTAGCTACACAATTATTGGATCTGGGGCTGAATTTAGCCTTGGTTCTCAATATGGCAGATATCGCTGCTCGTAAGAATATTGCCATTAAAAGCTTTGAGATATTCAAAGCCCTTGGAGTGCCTATACTAAGTACAGATGCAAGGGGGGATAAAGGCTTGGATCAAATCCGGGAATTGATCCATGAACAGAATTTCAGTAAAAAATCCTCATTCATAGAAATAGAAGAAATAGTACCGGCTTCTTTACTTAATGAAGTCAAATCAAAATTCGGGTTATCAAATTCTTATCAGGCCTATCAGATGCTTAGGTTTGGGGAGAAAGACAAGGCATACTCCCAGGAAAACAGAAATTGGATAAAAGCAAAACTTATCGAAAGCGGAATAGATCTGGAAAAAGCCCAACTAGAGGAAACAAAGGTGAGGTACAAACAGATCACCGAGATAGTTGATAAAGCAGTGGTAATGTCCCCTGAACAAAGTAAGGAATCAGGCATGGACAAGGTATTGCTTCATCCGGTATTCGGGTATCTGATCTTTGGAGCAATCCTGCTTCTTATATTCCAGGCCATCTTTGCCTGGGCTTCGGTGCCCATGGACATGATTGACGGCTTTTTTGCTGACCTTTCCGGGTGGGTGTCTAACCTACTTCCTGAAGGTCCTCTATCCAGTCTGATTACAGAGGGAATCATTCCGGGAATCGGAGGAGTAGTGATATTTATCCCCCAGATCGCCATGCTGTTTGGCTTCCTGGCAATTCTGGAAGATACAGGCTACATGTCCCGGGTGGTTTTCCTTATGGACAGGTGGATGCGCCCTTTCGGCCTGCATGGAAAAAGCATAGTGCCTCTGGTTTCCGGAGTAGCCTGCGCAATTCCTGGGGTCATGGCTGCGAGGAATATTGGCAACTGGAAAGAGAAAATCATCACCATCATGGTGACTCCGCTGATGAGTTGTTCTGCAAGACTCCCGGTTTACATTATCCTGATCGGACTAGTAGTACCTGACGAGTTCATCTTTGGAATCTTCAACCTACAGGCAGTGGCCTTGTTAGGAATGTATTTATTAGGGGTTTTGGGGGTTTTATTCACTGCATTACTCCTGAAATATATCCTGAAGACTGAGGAGAAAAGTTTCCTGATGGTAGAGCTTCCTACTTACCGTGCGCCTAGGTGGCTGGATGTATTGCTTACCATGTATAACAAATCCAAAACCTTTGTCCTGGAAGCAGGAAAGGTCATTCTGGCAATCTCTATTGTTCTTTGGGTACTGGCCTCCTATGGCCCACCAGAACGCATGGATGCAATCCGAACTGAGGCTGAAGCCAAAATCGCCCAATCTCCTCCTGATGAAATTCCTGAAATAGAAAATGAAACCGCCTCACTCCTACTGGAAAATTCCTTTATTGGAATAATGGGAAGAACCATAGAACCGGTAATCAGACCATTGGGGTATGATTGGAAAATCGGTATTGCACTCATCACTTCCTTTGCTGCCAGAGAGGTCTTTGTATCCACCATTGCTACCATATATAGTATAGGGAGCGACACAGAAGATGAACTTACCATCCGAGAGAAACTGAACCAACAGGTTAATTCCGAAACTGGAGAGAAAGTTTACAATACTGCCACTGCTTTTTCACTTATGGTTTTCTATGCTTTTGCGATGCAGTGTATGAGTACCCTTGCGATTGTATATAGGGAAACCAAAGGCTGGAAATGGCCGTTGATACAGACAGTCTATATGACAGCTTTAGCGTATTTATCTTCTCTTTTGGTGTATCAGATTTTATCATAGCATGTGGCAGGAAATTCTCGTGGGTATTATAGTATTGGGAGCAATAGGCTATTTGGTGAAAAAATATTTCTTCAAATCCAAGGCTGCGTCTGGATGTGATAAATGTGCCAAGCCTTGAATTATACCAGAATCGATCTCTTAATGCCAGTTTTTTGATACTTTTAAGCCCATGGGCAAAGTAGCCAAGCAGAGCATTCAAACCACCATTTTTTCATACCTGGGCGTAGTCATAGGATACATCAATGTACTCTGGCTCTACCCCTATGCCTTGGATGCCTCTCAGCTTGGGATATTCAGGACTATTCAAGACTTAGGATTGCTTTTTGTTCCCTTTGCCCAGCTCGGTGTAGGCCATGGAATCACTAGGTTTTTTCCCCAACTCAAATCCAACCACTCCGCCTTCCTGAGTTACGGATTGGTTTTTTCCTTAGTGGGTTTTGCGCTGGTAAGCATAATTTTCTTAGGCTTCAAAGACAGTATAGTAGAACTATTTGCGGTGAATTCTCCGGAAGTGATTGACTTTTTCGGAATCGTACTTCTGATCACCTTGTTTGCGCTGCTAGCCAGTATAATGGATGCATATAGCCGTTCCTACGTAAAAGTGGCAGTTCCTACACTGATCAGGGAAGTTTTTCTGAGGCTACTGACTGGCGTACTTGTCGGGCTGTACCTGCTGAAATGGATCGCTTTTTCAGATGTTATGGCGGGCTTGGTAATTGTATATGGTCTTGCTTTTCTAGGCGTATTGGTTTATCTGCTGTGGCTAAAAGTCCTGGTATTGGATTTTCGCTGGAACACCTTTCCTAAAGGATTCCGTACCTCTTTTATACAATTCAGCCTGGTAACTTTTCTTGCTACTGCTGCTTCCACCTTGATTATGAAGATCGACAGCATCATGGTGAGCTCCATGATAAGCCTGGAGGCTAACGCTATTTATACGATTGCTTTCAGTATGGCGCTAGTAATAGAGCTCCCCAGAAGAGCTATTTCCCAGGTAGTGATGCCTGTGATAGCCGATCATTTTGCCAAGGGCAACAACATAGAAATCAACAAGCTTTACAAGCAAGTATCCAACCGTCAGCTTCTTGTATGTCTCTTACTTTTTATTGGACTCTGGGCAAATCTCGACTCCTTATATCACTTTATCCCTAATCGGGAAATCTATGAGGCGGGTAAATATGTGGTGATCTTGATCGGATTAGGAAAGTTGCTGGATGTTGTATTTTCTGTAAACGGTGAGATATTGGTTTTTTCAAAACACTACCATTTCAATCTGATTGCCACCGTAGGTATGAGTATTTTCATCATCGTTTTGAATTACCTGATGATCCCGCTCTATGGAATCGAGGGTGCTGCAATGGCTTCTGTAGCCGTGATGTTGTTATTTAACCTAGTGAAATATATTTTCCTGAAAGTAAAATTTGGTTTTGAGCCGTTTTCTATGGAAACCGCCAAGATCATCAGTGTAGGAATATTAACTTCTACTCCGGTTTATCTTATAGAATTACCACTTGCCCCACTTCCAAGCATTGTGGTTACCAGCCTGGCTATTGTAATTTTATACCTTCTGATGTCGAAATTATTTAATGTGGGTACTGAAGAATGGAAATGGATAAAGAACAGAATAAAAAATCAAGAATTCCAAAACTGAAATGAAAGTTGAATTTCTGTACTATCCAATCTGTGGCGATTTGCGTCCTTTTCAGCTATCACCTGCCTAAAAACCGGCAGGCAGGTCCGCGGGAAGTATTTAAGACAGACATAAAAAAGTCCGGGTCTTAGAGTGTTGCAAACCTCCTACTTGACAAGATTTGAGCTGCCTGTTAACCGCAAACTTCCACTGTTATCCTGATTCTTTCGAATCGAGGCCCCGATACAATCGGGGTGAGGCCTGCTTTTGGGAAGGGCTTCACTCGGTAAATTTGTAATTTGTGAAGTTTGAACATGTCGGCGACCCGGACAGCACAAATATACGATTTATTATAGTGTGGGTTGGCAAAATTGGAATATGATTCCGATAATGCAGTATAACCTGACATAAGTAAACCAGTACTTAATTCTGTAAATCAGTATAATATTTCAAGTAATTCTCAAATCCGAAATAAGAAAAGCCTCTATTTACCCCTAGCATCTTAAAACCCGAATTTTATTTCAACTAACCCATAAAATTTTACTTTTATTAACATTAAATTTGCAATTCCTTAAAACCTATAGTGCTCTATGTATTTGATTAAAAAAATGGTTGTTTGCTTAGATCAGACATCATTGGATCAGACCCTCATTCAACATGCTGCTTTTATAGCTCAGGTCAATCAAACAAAAAAGATCTATTTTGTAAATGTGATTAAAAACCTAAGTATCCCTAAAGAGGTATTGGAAGAGTTTCCTAATCTAGTGGAAAACATGGTCAACGAAAGGCAGGAAGCCATGGAGGCTATGGTGAAGGAGCATTTCACAGGGCCAAAGGGTGTATCATTAAACTACATAGTAAAAGAGGGGTCCTTATCAAAGAAAATACTGAAGCTTGCTGAAGAAAAGTCCGCTGACATGATCCTTATCGGAAGAAAAGTAACCTTACCCGGTACAGGTGTGGCTTCTTCGAGGCTGGCCAGGAGGGCTAGTTGTTCACTCCTGATAGTACCGGAAGGATCAGCAACTAAAATGCAGAGACTGCTGGTTCCCAGTGATTTTTCGGATTATTCCAAAGACGCGTTAGAAGAGGCGATATTGATTGCTGAAAAACACGGGAATGTAGAGATAGTTTGCCAAAATGTATTCACAGTACCTTCAGGTTACCATTATACAGGTAAAAGCTATGAGGAATTTACGCAGATCATGCGCATGCATGCAGAGATAAACTTCAAGAAATTTATCCGGAAGATAGACACCAAAGGAAGGAAAATCACCCCTGTATATACCCAGGATGTAAATGATGACCCGGTGGAAGAAATCGTGGCTAAGGCTAAGGAGATCGGAGCTGGCGGCATAATCATTGGAGCGAAAGGACGTACTGCTGCCACCGCCTTGTTTTTGGGAAGTATGGCCGAGAGGCTGATCCAGTATAATGATAGTATCCCGCTTTTGGTGACAAGGCCTAAAGGCAAAAACGCAGGAATTCTGGAGTATATCCTGGAAATATAAATGATCTGGCATATCTTCAATGATGTCAGTAGCCCTAACTTCTTTAGATAAACGCATTAAAGCCAAAACGTAGGCTGAAAACCCGCCTTTGAAGGGAGGCTGTCATTGGCTTTTCTTGTGACTTTTCCAATCGGAAAAAGCTATTTGTGCATTACCTACAGAAAACTGAACGCTGAAAAATTATTTCACCACTGATTATCAACACCTAAGAAAACATTCTTTATTGCGCACTAAACCATTTTCAATAAATTGGGTCTAAAAGGCGAATGAAGAAAAACGGTGATCAGGAAATCCTAGAACTCATCCAAAACCCCACTACCCGGGAGATGGGGTTTAGGCAGCTTATCCTGACTTACCAGAAGCGTGTTTATCATGTAATCCGTAGGATGGTTTTGATTCATGAAGATGCGGATGATATCACCCAAAACACCTTTGTCAAAGCACATCATCACATCCACAAGTTTCAGGAACAATCCAGCCTCTTTACCTGGTTATACAGAATAGCCGTAAATGAATCCCTGAGTTTCCTCGAAAAGAAAAAAAAGCGTTTCTTCTTTTCTATAGAAGATCATCGGGAAAAAATGGAATCGTTCATTGATCAGAGCGGCACCATGGACGGTGATGAGGTCCAGCGCCTGCTTCAAAAAGCATTGCTAAAATTGCCTGATAAGCAGAGACTGGTTTTTCACCTAAAGTATCAGGATGAACTGACTTATGAGGAGATGTCTGAGATTACAGGCACCAGCACAGGTGCATTGAAGGCCAGTTACCATCACGCTGTAAAAAAAATCGAGCAATACTTGGCATTAGAATAAACTATTGCCCCAAAACCCAGTCTAAACTTATACATATGAACAAATTACCAGATATTAAGGATTTCAAAGCGCCAGAGGATTATTTCGAGAGCCTGCCTGACCGGATAATCAGCAGAATCCCACGTCAGCAATCTGTAAATTGGTTCAGATATGCCGCAGTTATAGCAATTCTGCTAGTGTCCTGGGGAGTATGGCAGCACAACACTTCCAGAACAGATATGCAATTGATAAGCTTGGATGAGGAGGTCAACCTTTACATTGAGAGTCAGTATTGGACTGCCGAAGACATATTGAGTATGGTAGATAACCCGGAAGAAATCCTGGATCAGATCATCGCTGAAGAAATGGAATATGAAGTGGATTTTTTAGATGAAAATATAGAAACCTGGTATTAGAACTTATGAAGAATTATTCATTGATAGTGCTTATGTTTTTCCTGATTACAGGAACTACCCTAGCCCAACGACCTGAAGGAAGATATGACCGCGAAAAGCTGGATGCGGCCAGAGTGGCTTTTATCACTACCAGACTAAATCTCACCCCGGATCAAGCTGAGAAATTCTGGCCAATCTATAACGTATTTGAGGAGTCAAGAGACAAAAACCTGAGAGAGATGATAGATCTGGGAAAGATCAAAGATATTGAATTAAGTGAAGCAGAGGCCGAATCAAGAATATTAAAAAAATTTGATATACAGCGCAAAATGATTGGGGATGAAGAAAAGTTTGTCAAAAACCTGTCAGGTGTTCTGACCTACAACCAAATCCTACAATTGAATGGACTGTCCAGGGAATTTGCCAGGCATATCTACCAAAAGCGGAAAGAAGAAAAAAAATAAAAGAGGCGGCACTGGCCGCCTCCTTTATTTTATGGATTATTCTTTTTTAATAAGTCTCTTATTTCTTCAAGTAGCACCTCGGATTTTGGAGGTGCAGGCGGAGCTGCGGGAGCAGCCTCTTCTTTTTTCTTCATGCTATTGATCCCTTTGATCGCAAGGAAGATCACAAAAGCAATAATTAAGAAATCGACCACATTCTGGATAAAAATGCCATAAGTCAATAGCACTGGCCCTAGTTCCTCTCCTGCCGGCCCCACACTGCTTTCTCTCAAAACCAAAGCTAAATCGGTAAATTCCACGCCCCCCAGCAAAACTCCGATAGGCGGCATCACGATATCTTTCACAAAGGACGATACGATCTTACCGAACGCACCGCCTATGATCACGGCTACTGCCAGATCAATCACATTGCCTTTGATGGCAAACTCTTTAAACTCTTTAATGAATCCCATAGAAATTTGGTTAATGGTTAATTATATATTGAATATTTTAAAAATTATCCTTCTATCCAAGAGCTAATTTATTTAACAGATATTATAAACCACCAAAAAAGATGTTCGAGCAAGAATTTAGCACATAAAACAGAACTCAACACATCTTTTTTTCATTAACATTGCACCTTAAAACCCATAAAAAATGCAGGCACCAAAAGCCAAGAAGATAGCCCAACTCTTAGAAACCCATGGCCATCAGCGCACTGACAATTACTATTGGATGCGTGACCGTGATAACCCTGAAGTCATTGACTACCTCAATGCAGAGAATGAGTACCTGAAAAGCAGCCTGAAATCTACTGAAGAATTCCAGGAAAAATTATTCCAGGAAATGAAAGGTAGGATCAAAGAAGATGATGAAAGTGTCCCTTACCTCAAATCTGGATATTATTGGTATGTGAAATATGAAAAAGGTGGTGAATATCCTTTGTATTGCCGAAAGAAAGGAAATTTAGATGCTGAGGAAGAGGTATTTCTAGATGTGAATAAGCTTGCTGAAGGCAAATCCTACTATCAAGTAGGAAGCACAGCTGCTACTTCTGACCTCAAAACCCTGGCATTTGCTTCAGATACTGTGGGAAGAAGAATATACGGAATCTCGTTTAAAGATTTTGAGACCGGAGAGATCCTCCCAGACCATATACCTGCCACTACAGGGAATTTTGCCTGGGCCAATGATCATCAGACGCTCTTTTACACCAAACAGGATCCGGAAACCTTGCGATCCTTTCAAGTGTATTCGCACCAGCTAGGCACTCCTACTGATACAGACCTGCTTATTTATGAAGAAAAGGACGAGGAGTTTTCATGCGTAGTGCATAAGACAAAATCGGAGAAATTTATCCTCATTCATTCCGAAAGCACAATTTCTTCGGAAATCAGATTTATGGATGCTTCCAATCCCCAGGGAGAATTTCAGCTATTACAACCCAGAATTCCTTACCTGGAGTATGCTGCGGACCATTATGAGAATCATTTTTGGATCAGAACCAATCATGAATCCCAAAACTTCAAGCTTGTAAAGGCTCCGATTACGAGTCCTGCACTCGAATGCTGGGAAGATGTAATTCCTCACAGAGAGTCGGTATTACTGGAGGATTTTGATATTTTCTCCGACTTCTTGGTAACCCAGGAGAGATCAAACGGCCTCTGCAAAATCAATATCAGACCTTGGGATGGCACAGCGGAACACTCCCTGGAATTTGACGATGAGACTTACACAGCCTGGATCAGTACCAATCCCGAATTCAATACTCCTATTCTTCGGTTTGGATACAATTCACTTGTCACCCCCGCAAGTACCTTTGATTATCACATGATCACTAGGGAGAAAACCTTACTGAAACAGCAGGAAATCATTGGCGGGTATGACTCCACTGAATATACTTCTGCCCGGATTTGGGCTCAGGCCGCAGATGGCGTGATGATACCAGTTTCATTGGTATATAAGATAGATAAATTCACTCCGGACGGATCCAATCCTCTCCTACTCTATTCTTATGGTTCTTATGGCTTCAGCATGGATGCATACTTCTCCAGCAGCAGGTTGAGTTTACTGGATAGAGGTTTTGTATTTGCGATAGCCCATATCCGCGGAGGGGAAGACTTAGGGCGGGTATGGTATGAAGATGGCAAACTGCTTAGAAAAAGAAACACTTTCAGCGATTATATCGCCTGTGCAGAGCATCTGATCAGTGAAAAATACACTTCAGCAGCACATCTGTACGCAATGGGGGGAAGTGCAGGAGGACTGCTGATGGGCGCTGTAATGAATATGCGACCTGATCTATTCAATGGAATCATCGCCGCAGTACCCTTTGTGGATGTGGTGACCACTATGCTGGACGAGAGCATCCCGTTGACTACGGGAGAATTTCAGGAGTGGGGAAATCCTAAAGAAAAAGAATTCTATGAGTACATGCTTTCTTATTCCCCCTATGACAATGTAGAAGCCAAGGACTACCCTCACCTACTCATCACTTCCGGACTGCATGACAGCCAAGTGCAGTATTGGGAACCTACCAAATGGGTGGCTAAGTTAAGAGAGATGAAAACTGACTCCAAGTTGCTTTTCCTTCACACTAATATGGAAGCTGGGCATGGTGGAGCATCAGGAAGATTTAATTCCCTCAAGGAATTGGCCTTGGAATATACTTTCTTGCTTTATTTGGAAGAATTAATCTAAACTATCTACTTGGTAGCTTTTTTATAACATAAGCCAAGGGTTCAGGGAAATAAAATTTCCTAACTTTGACTCAAACCTATTATCCTATTCAAATGAAAATTGCTCTAATAGCCCATGATGGAAAAAAGGCCGACATGGTTCATTTTTTAAGCGGATTCAGAGAAAGACTGCATCAGGCAGATGTGGAACTGGTAGCTACAGGTACCACAGGTTCCCATATAGAAAAAGCAGGCTTTAAAGTTCAACGATTACTATCCGGTCCTATCGGAGGAGATGCCCAGATAGCGGCTATGGCTGCCCAGAAAGAACTTGCGATGGTCGTTTTTTTCAGAGATCCGCTTGACAAACATCCTCACGAACCGGATGTGCAGATGCTGATGAGGATTTGTGACGTACACAATATTCCTTTGGCCACCAATCCGGCTTCAGCCCAATTAATGTTTAAAGCTTTCACCCAAACCTAAAAAATGGAACCTAAAACCATTAAAAAAATTGGTGTTCTTACCTCTGGAGGTGACTCCCCCGGTATGAATGCAGCCATCCGTGCGGTAGTACGTACAGGATTGTATTATGACCTGGAAATGTATGGAATCTACCGTGGCTATGAAGGTATGATCCAAAACGATATCAAAAAACTGGAATCTAAGCATATTACCCATGTGCTGGAGCGTGGTGGTACATTTCTCAAATCCGCCAGAAGTGCCGAATTCCGTACTCCTGAAGGAAGACAGACTGCCTACAACAATCTAAAAAGCCACGGTATCGACGCACTCGTTGTAATCGGTGGAGATGGATCCCTTACCGGTGCACATCTATTTTATAAAGAATTCGGGATACCGGCTATAGGATTGCCAGGAACCATAGACAATGATCTTTCAGGAACAGATTCCACAATAGGCTTCGATACTGCCTGTAATACAGCCATAGAAGCTATAGATAAAATCCGCGATACGGCTACCTCCCATGATCGGTTGTTCTTTGTGGAAGTCATGGGCAGGGATGCTGGATTTATAGCGATCAATGCCGGTATAGGCAGTGCTGCGGCAGCTATCCTGATCCCTGAGAAGAAAATGCCTATTGAGCATCTGGTGGACAAACTAAAGATTAGAACCAAGGCTAAAAAGTCCTCCAACATAGTCATTGTGGCTGAAGGAGGTAAAAGCGGCGGAGCAAATGAAATCGCCTCTTTGGTGAAAAAACACCTTCCGTATTATGACATCAAAGTAACCATTCTGGGTCATTTACAGCGGGGTGGCTCACCTAGCTCCTATGACCGTCTGCTGGCATCCAAACTGGGCGTAGCGGCCGTAGAGGGATTGCTACAAGGTAAATACGACGTCATGGCCGGCCTGATCAATAACAAGGTCGTCTATACCCCTATCAAAAAAGCAATTGTGGATGACAAGTCGGTGGATGAGGATGATTTCCGTGTAGCGAAAATACTTTCTACTTAATTGACTGATAAGACCCTAAACTAAAGTCCAAGCTTAAAAACTTGGACTTTTTTCGGTTTATGTTCTTTTTCTTTCCTACTAAAACATCATGAAAAACTATTTTCTTTTCACGCTATTGTTGATAGTCCCATCCTTTGTATGGGCGCAAACTCCAATGACCTACATCAATGCTGCCGGAGATAAACATCTCGCAGGAGAATTTGAACTAGAAGTCCTTAAATCAGATACTTCGTACCAGGGTTGGTATGAGGAAAACGAACGTTTGTTTAAACTTTCAGGAAAAAATACAGACTGGAAGAAAACCTTTCAAAATTCCGAAGTCGAAATATATCTGGGCACTTGGTGCGGGGATAGTAAGCGCTGGGTCCCACAATTTGTCAAAATGTGGACAGCGCTCGGACTACAGGAAAACCAGCTCAAATTCATTGCTCTTTACGATGGTGAAGAATTCTACAAGCAAGGGCCGAATGGTGAAGAAAAGGGTAAGCTGATACACCGGGTACCTACATTCATTTTCAAAAATGAGGGGAAGGAATATTCCAGAATTGTAGAATATCCCGTCAATGACCTGGAAACTGATGTAGCACAAATTGCCCTTGGCTATGCTTCTAAGCCCAATTATAGGGCGGCTACCTACCTTCTTGAATTATTTGAATCAGAGCCACTGGATTCCATTTACAAAAACGTGCAGACTCATTTTTATAATATTTACTACTTAGTGGGGAAAGAAAAAGAATTAAACACCCTAGGTTATGTATTTAAAAATTCTGACCGACTGCCTGAGGCCTTACTGACCTTTGAGATTAATTCGGCTTTATTTCCTTATTCTCCCAATGTACTACACAGCTATGGGGAAGCCCTGATGGCTGACAAGCAGAATGATCGGGCTATTCAACTGTTTACCCGGGTTATTGAATTGGAACCAGACAATGAAATTGCCGCTAAGCAATTAAGGGAATTGCAAGAGGAAGCTACGGGAGGCGATTAATTGTATCTGGTTACCTGAAAGGACGTCGGCAGTTTAATACTGGAAGGTAGAAGACCGGAAACAGCATCACAAGTATGGAAGGCAAGTCGAAGGTGAAATCATACGTACTTTGAGTTTTCTCACCGCTACTATCTGATCGCG
>CBFGUY010000039.1:0-26928 GCA_965651895.1 uncultured Algoriphagus sp.
CTCAACGAGATGGATAAAGCACAGGAAAATGGCATGAGCGCCGAAGAATGTGCTAAACAAATTTATGATGCACTTACAAGACAAAAAGAGGAAGTTTATATAGGTGGCAAAGAAACAATGGGGATCTACTTAAAACGTTTTGTACCTGGGATATTCACCAAAATCCTTCTTAAATCAGAAGTAAGATAAAAACATATGCAATTCTGTCTAGTCGGCCTTAGCAAATACAGAACTTTAACACATGAAATCGTGCAAGCTCCAAGCGTCATACACTGGGATGATTATAATGTACCTGTCTGCCGATAGGCAGGTGCGAGATTCCACTTGCCAGCCGGGATTCCATAGCCTGCCCCGACCATTCGGGGTGACCGTTAAAAAACAATTATAAACACATGAAAGTAGTCAGAGCAGAGGTAATCGCCATTGGAGATGAATTATTATACGGGCAAATCGTCGATACTAACAGCCACTGGATCAGCCAGGAGTTGGACCTTATTGGGGTAAAGGTAGTTCGGAAGACAACTGTCGGAGATGACCGAAAGGATATTTTGGCCGCTTTTGCTTCAGCTGAAGCGAGAGCTGATATTGTATTGATCACTGGCGGACTAGGCCCTACCTTGGATGACCTAACCAAACCTCTTATGGCGGAATATTTTGGCTGTCCGGTTGTAGAAAATCCAGCCGCTGTGAAAGCTATAACTGAATTCTTCCAAAAAAGAGGGAGGGAAATCACCCCTTTGAACATTTTGCAAGGTCACTTGCCGTCTTGCTGTACCTATGTTCCTAATGAAGTAGGCACAGCGCCCGGAATGTGGTTTGAACGAAATGGGACCTACTGGATGTCCATGCCGGGTGTTCCCCATGAGATGAAGAAACTGATGCAGGATTTCGTTCTTCCAAAACTTCCAACTCTATTTCCCCTCCCAGTAATAGTCCACAGAATGATAAAAACTGTGGGGATCGGAGAAAGCTGGCTGGCAGACCTGATCAGAGATTGGGAAAATGCGCTGCCTTCTACCATACGGTTGGCCTATTTGCCTTCATTGGGGCATGTAAAACTCCGTCTAACAGGGTTTGGTACGGTAAAGTCGGAAATAGCAAAGTCTATCCAGCAACAAATTGAACTGGTATCACCTAAGATAGAACAATACATATATGGCTATGATTCCGAGACTTTGGAAGAGGCTATTGGCAAGCTATTGAACCAAAACAACAAAACTGTTGCTTTAGCAGAAAGCTGCACCGGAGGATACATTTCTCATTTGATTACAAGTATTTCAGGAAGTAGTTCGTATTTTCATGGAGCTGTAATTCCTTACCATAACCAATTCAAAAATGAACTTGTCCGGGTAAAAAATGAAACCTTACATTCATTTGGAGCGGTGAGTGAAGAGACTGTAACGGAAATGGCACTTGGAGTCAGGGAATTATTCAAGGCAGACTATGGGTTGTCAAGTAGTGGGATAGCCGGTCCGGAAGGTGGGACGTCAGAAAAACCTGTAGGCACAGTCTGGATTGCCTGTGCCGGGGAAGAGTTTGTGGAGACAAAAAAACTCCAGCTGACCCAGGACAGGATGCTCAACATCCAACTGACCGGAATAGCAGTCTTGAACTTGCTTAGAATTTGTATTTTAAAGAAATAACAAATAAAATTTCTACCAAAAGGATTGGGATAGAGTTTTTTAAAATTTAATTTTAAAACTTGTATATAAACCCAATAAATCATTAATTCATAACCATGGCGATTGTAGAAATGCTGATGCCCAAGATGGGCGAGAGTATAATAGAGGGAACCGTGTTGACCTGGCTCAAAAAAGAAGGTGACACGATAGAACAGGATGAATCTGTGCTCGAAGTGGCAACGGACAAGGTGGACACTGAAGTCCCCTCCACCCATGCGGGAATCTTAAAGCAAATCCTGGCTAAAGAAGGCGAAGTGATTGCTGTTGGGGCTCCTATAGCTATTATCGAAACTTCCGGAGAAGATACTAAACCTACTATTTCTCATCTGGTTGAAGAGGAGAACTCTAAGGCAGAACTCGTAGCCACAGCCCCTGAAAATACAGCTGCAATCTTGGCTAGTCCCGAAACTTCAACGTCTGATGAAGTGGAAGATGACCGGTTTTATTCCCCTCTTGTATTGAGCATAGCCAAGGAAGAGGGAATATCAAAAGCGGAGCTTTCCAAAATCCCGGGAACGGGAAAGGACAGCAGGGTAACCAAGCAGGATATGCTCAGCTACCTTCAAAACCGTAATTCAGAACAGAAAGTGGCGAGTAGTCCCATTCCTTCAATATCTGCTCCCAAGGTACAGGTGAGCGTTTCAGGAGAAGATGAAATCATAGAGATGGACCGCATGCGCAAGATGATCGCCCATCGTATGATCGAGTCCAAGCAGATCTCCGCCCACGTCACTTCCTTTGTAGAAGCGGACATGACCAATATCGTTCTTTGGCGAGAGCGAAACAAACACCAGTACAAAGAGAAATTTGGCGAGTCTATCACCTATACTCCTTTCTTTATAGAGGCGGTGGCAAAGGCAATCCGAGACTTCCCAATGATTAATATCTCAGTAGATGGAGATAGGATCATAAGGAAAAAAGACATCAATGTGGGTATGGCAGTGGCCTTGCCTTCCGGAAACCTTATTGTTCCTATCATCAGAAAAGCCGACCAGCTGAATCTAGTAGGCATCTCCAAAAAAGTAAATGAACTGGCTAACTTGGCCAGAAACAATAAACTAAATGCTGACCATCTTGCCGGTGGCACCTATACAGTATCTAATGTGGGCTCTTTTGGCAATATAATGGGCACACCTATTATCCCACAACCACAGGTAGCCATCATGGCGGTCGGTGCTATCGTGAAAAAACCTGCGGTAGTAGAAACTCCCACAGGAGATGTGATCGCCATCAGGCACAAGATGTTCCTTTCCCACTCATACGATCACCGGGTAGTGGATGGCTCTTTAGGTGGTAGATTTGTGAAGCGAGTAGCAGATTACTTAGAAGCATTTGATATCAATACACCATTATAAACAAAAGCCGGTATTATCACCGGCTTTTGTTTTCCTCTCTCCTTACAGCACTTTTTAGGGAATATTCCTTCAGTTTCTCAGCTAATGCGACTAATCTGATCGGTTTGGTTAGGTAGTCATCCATTCCGGCCTCTACTGCCTTTTTCTGATCTTCATCAAAAACATTGGCAGATAGTCCAATAATATAGACATCTCTTTTCTCCCCTCTTTGTCTTATCTGCTTCGAAGCCTCCAAGCCATTTAAATCCGGCATCTGCACATCCATAAGTATAAGATCAAAGTCCATGCGATCTAATATTTCCAACACTTCATTCCCATTTCGTGCAACCTTAAAATCATAGCCTAATTGATCCAAGATTAAGGTCATCAATTGGAGATTGAGGTCATTATCTTCAGCTAAAAGAATTCTAAGTGGATACTCATCTGCCATCGCATTCCAGTTCACCCGCTTCTGATCAGTCTTTGGGCGGCCTTCAGGAATTACTTCCGGTGCTTTTTTTAAGATTACCGTGAATGCAAACTCAGCCCCCTGTCCCATCTCACTGGAGATGGTGAGTTCACCTCCCATTAATTCCACGATCTTTTTGGCAATCGCCAGGCCAAGTCCAGTACCTTGGTAGCTCCTCGAACTGGAACTCTCCACCTGATAAAAAGGGTCTGTCAATCTAGGAATCTGATCGGCTGGAATACCAATCCCGGTGTCTTTTACGGAGCATTTTAGGTAGTACAACTCTCCCGAAATATTTTCCAGTTCAAGCTGTATAGAGACAGCACCTCCCTTAGGGGTAAATTTCACGGCATTTCCGACCAGGTTCAGAACCACCTGGTTGATTTTCTCCACATCTCCCTCCATCATATCTTTAGAGAGCGAGTCATAGCTGGTTTGCAGGATCACACCTTTCTTCTGGGCGAGGCCATAAAAGATCTGTACCTGTTTCTCAAGCTCCTCAGCAGGGCAAAAGATTATGGAATGAATGTCAATTTTTCCAGCTTCAATTTTAGAATAATCGAGGATATCCTTGATGATATTCAATAGGGAATTACCCGAATTTTTGATAATGTCCAAGTATTGGGCCTGCTCTGCATCGAGAGTGGTCTGATCCAGTAAATCTATAATCCCCAGAAGTCCATTCATTGGAGTTCTGATTTCATGGCTCATATTGGCCAAAAACTCAGACTTGGCCCTGCTGGCCTGATCTGCTGCATTCATAGCCTCGACAAGCCCTTTTTCCCAAATACGTTGGCTAGTTATATCTTTGAAAACAGACATCATACGCTTAGTATCCAAAGGAAAAAACCTTACTTCAAAAAAGGTGTTTTCGTTACCTGTGTTGATTTCAAGATCTACAGTCTGAATTTGTCCGGTCTGTCGTGCTAGATTAAATGCAAATTTGGTCTTATCTCTTTGGTGGGAAGGAACCAAATCAAACAGGGATTTTCCAACTAAAGAATCATCCGATGCTTTTAAAAATCCTTTATCCTTGGCATGGGACTCCAAGACTTTTCCTGAATTATTATAAGTGAAAATCGTATCCGGAATATTGTCAATTAAGTTTTGGAGGCGTTTACCACTTTCTATCAACTCCAGTTTACTATGATACTGATCCGTAATATCCGTACATATCCCAAGTCCTCCATTGAATCTGCCGTTTTTGTCAAAAATCAGTTTTTCGAAAATCCGCAACCTAACTGACTGTCCATTTGGTTTTTCAAAATCATATTCTACATTGATGAAAGACTTGTTTTCTTTAAGGGCACGTTTTACCAACCCTTTGACACTCAGAGCATCCTTATGCCGCCCCTCTCTTCTAAACGCTTCTAAAAATTCTGATTTGGGATACCCCAAAATATCCTCCAACTCATCGCTTACTCTCGTGATTTCACCTTTGAAATTGTGAAAAAACACAAAGCCGCGCAACTCCCTGAGCAGGATATTCTGCTGGTCAAACAGCTCGGAAATCTCATTTGCATTTTCTTCAAGAAGCCTTTGCGACTCTAACCTATTCTGCAACGACAATGCAAAGAAAACCACAGTGCCTATGAGCAAAAACACAAAACAAGAAAACAAAAACAGATAGGTGCTATAGATCCCGCTGGTGATTGAATTGGACTCAACCATAAACAGCAGTGACAATTCCTCATATATCTTACCGAAATTAAAGGGGTATTCCACCAAAACCCCGTTACCAGATTCAGCAGCGAGTTTCCACTTAACTTCATATACCCCAATTACCCCCTCCGCAGCATCTTTTCTGATTTGTTTAAGTGATTTTTGATCGATCTCCAGGTCAGATTTTCCTTGGTGAGGATCTATATTTACTAACTCACCCCCCAACAGCAACATCTTACTTCCGCCGTTGTTCAGATAATAGTGAGTCACAAACCCCTTAGTAAATCCTACCGGGTTTAACAAGAAAGTCAGTTCAAAATTTTTGTCGCTGTCCAGAAAATGTACAAAATCCCGATGCCCTTTCAATGGAGGAAGATTAGGGTATTCACCACGGATAAAGTCATTTCTTTCAGTGAGGGTAAAGTAATTTACAGAGTCTTGAAAATTTACCCAGAGGGTATCTATCAAGCCCGGGTAATTATGAAAAATCCTTCTTGCATTTTTAGTAAGATTGTAATTGTAATCCTCTTGATCTAAATCATCATCTTCAAGAAAATCTATCAACATCCTTGAATCATCCTCAAACCTATTAATTGAAATTTCGATTTCTGTAGCAGCAAGCTCAGTCTGTTTTCGTAAAAATTCCTTTCGGGATTTTATATCCGAATCAGAGATCGCCTTAAAAAAACTTACACCCAACAATACCACCAAGATCACCAAACATGACCCGATAATAAGCGTAAGCCAATAGTCTCTGCGGTATCCGATTTTTCTGGTCATCGTCCCCTGGGGTTAATTCTTATCAAGTACCAATCGAGAAGATTTAAGGGAACGGAATATGCTTCCTTTGGACTGAAGTCATCTTTAAACACGAAGTGGTCTTTCCTCTGTAACAAAAATGCCTGTGCCATAGATCGAACTTCTTTATTCTTGCTATTGAATAAATTAAAATCCGAAATCCTAAAATTGTCCGCACGGATAGTTTCTCTATACACGTGATTGAGCAGCGGCGGAAAACTCAGCGCTTCTATGGCCACCGCATCACCCCCTACTATATCCCCTTTACTGTTTATTATTAGGTAATTCCCTGCTCTTTTCTCCAAATATCGGGTTATAATAGTATCTATGGTTAGATCTATTCCCAGAACGGAGTACAGAGCATCTCCGTCAAAAACAGGATGAATCAAGGACAATATCCATCCTCTTCCTGCTGGATCTATATAGACTTCCTTTGTCCACTTGGGGCCCTTTTCAGGATTATTCTCCTCATTGGCTTCATAGAAAAAATTAAAATTGGTCACGTCAATATTGGGATCCAAAAGAGCTTTAGCATCATAGGGGGGATATACCCTAGATACTTGATCCACTGTGTTAAAATAGACCTGAGCAATCATGTCGTATTTATTTATCACCCTATAAAATAGTGAATCCATAGGATTTGTGACCAGTACATTTTCCAGCGACCTGGCATAATCAGGGCTATTCCTAAAAATCACCACAGAACTTAAAATACCTGAATCCCGCGGGGTGTTTGTGGAAAAACCTTTGTCAAAATTATATTTATCCTTCTGAGCAGATAAAAGTATGCTATCTCTATTAGCCAATAAAAATTCGAAATGATCCTTCAAAAGAATGATTTCCCCTTCTAACAACTTCAATTCGGACTCCATTTCCTGAATAATGCTCTTATCCGGCTGTTTGTCAAGATCCTTGTCAGTCCTGTCCGCAGAGGTGCAAGAAATAAAAAAAAGGAATATTAGTGAAAAGTAAACAAGTATTGACTTCATAGGTTTTTGCTGAAATGGAAATTATAAATTTTCCACTTCAGCACGAAACGATTGTCCCATTTCCTTAAATCTTAATTTCACTTTTTCAAAAAAGTCACCCGTAAAGAAAACCTTAAGATCATCTTCATCAAGTACATCCGTCTCCGGAAGTTTGAATGTCTGCTCCATAGGCCCAAGTTCAAACTTGACAATATATTTATTGTTCCAGGAGAATACACTGATACGAATATCCTCCTGGACAAATTCCTGCACCACTCTCATTATCAGGAAGGTTTCACTTCTGATGTGAAAGTAATAGTTGACTTCAATGAAGAAGCCACGGAGCAGTATTTTTCTACAGAAAGAGCAACTACTTTTGCAAATTCTTCCTGCTTAGCATCTGGAGAAACCAACACAAATTTCATGGATATATCGGTATAAAAAGCCGGTACTCCCTCATTCCTGTCCCCTTCCACTTCCACATAGAAATCCACTACTGTTCTACGTTTTTTCTTCATCATCAATACCGCATCCACAGATGCGCATGATCCCAGAGCCGAAAGCAATAAATCCATAGGCGATTGGGCTTTTTTGTCCTCCGGGTCGTACATATCTATCTGTACTGAATTTCCCTGAGGATTCACCGCTTCATACTCATGGTCCGCTTTCATTCGAACCGTTACATTCCTTTTAGCCATTTTTTATATACTTATTAGTACCAATATTTTTTTTAGGTTTCTTGATCTTCACATCCACAATTACATATTTCGGCGGTACTGTCCTCCTACCTCATACAATGCATGGGTGATCTGACCTAGAGAACAATACTTAACTGCCTCCATAAGTTCCTCAAAGATATTCTCATTTTGCACAGCTACCTTTTTCAGCTTCAGCAGATGCTTTTCCACCAAATCAGGATTAGCGGCATGTAAGGTCTCCAAGGTTTTGATCTGAGCTTCTTTTTCACCTTTCTCTGCCCGAATGACTTCACCCGGCCTCACCGTAGGAGATCCATCAGAAGACAGGAAAGTATTCACTCCTATAATCGGGAATTCGCCGGTGTGTTTCAGCATTTCATAGTGCATGCTTTCCTCCTGAATCTTGCCACGCTGATACATAGTCTCCATGGCACCTAGAACACCACCACGCTCAGTGATCCGGTCAAATTCTACATAAACCGCCTCCTCTACCAGGTCCGTTAATTCCTCAATAATAAAAGAGCCTTGGATCGGGTTTTCATTCTTAGTTAATCCCAATTCTTTATTGATTATCAACTGTATAGCCATTGCTCTGCGAACTGATGCTTCAGTAGGTGTAGTGATGGCTTCATCGTAAGCATTGGTATGTAGGGAGTTGCAATTATCGTATATAGCATACAGTGCCTGCAGGGTAGTACGGATGTCATTAAAGTCAATCTCCTGGGCGTGCAGGGAGCGGCCTGAGGTCTGAATATGGTATTTGAGCATCTGGGATCGCTCATTTGCTCCATATTTAAGTTTCATGGCTTTGGCCCAGATTCTACGCGCCACTCTTCCTATCACTGCATACTCAGGATCGACTCCATTGGAGAAGAAGAAAGATAAATTTGGCGCAAATTGGTTGATATCCATCCCGCGGCTCACATAGTATTCTACATAGGTAAAACCGTTGGAAAGTGTCAGGGCCAGCTGGGTGATAGGATTGGCACCGGCTTCCGCGATATGATATCCTGAAATAGAAACAGAATAGAAATTACGGATTCCCTGCTCGATAAAATACTGCTGCACATCCCCCATCAGCCTCAGGGAAAATTCAGTCGAGAATATACAGGTATTCTGCGCCTGGTCTTCTTTAAGGATGTCAGCTTGAACTGTGCCTCTCACCTTAGCAATAGTTTCAGCTTTGATTTTTTGATACACCTCTGCCGGCAATACCTGGTCTCCGGTTATCCCTAAGAGCATCAAACCCAAGCCATTATTTCCTTCAGGAACTTTTTCATTATATGTAGGTCGAGGAAGGTTATTACTTGAGTATATCTGTTCAATTTTCTTATGAACCTGCTCCTCCAGTCCATTTTCTTTGATATAGACTTCACATTGCTGATCAATGGCAGCATTCATAAAAAAAGCCGTCATGGTAGCGGCAGGACCATTAATAGTCATTGACACTGAAGTCATTGGATCTACTAGATTAAACCCTGAGTAGAGCTTTTTGGCGTCGTCCAAACAGCATACACTTACCCCCGAATTACCGATTTTCCCATAGATATCAGGTCTATGATCGGGATCTTCACCGTAGAGAGTCACCGAGTCAAATGCTGTGGAAAGCCTTTTGGCCTCCATATCCTTGGATACATAATGGAAGCGTTTATTGGTACGCTCTGGACCTCCCTCACCTGCAAACATGCGGGTAGGATCCTCTCCTTCCCTTTTGAATGGAAAGACACCTGCAGTGTAAGGAAATTTTCCAGGCACGTTCTCCCTCAGTCCCCATTTCAGAAGATCACCCCAAGCCTCATACTTAGGCAAAGAAATTTTAGGTATCCTCGTATCAGAGAGGGACTTGGAGAAGGTTTTCACCTTAATCTCCTTGTCCCGGACTTTAAATACATAAAAATCATCTATGTACTTAGCAGCTTCGGTAGCCCATTCCTCCAGCCATTTTTTATTTTTTGGATCGAATTCAAGTTCCACTTGGGCATAAACCTCTTGAAGCTCCTTGATCAACCTGTCCTTATCTTCTATTTTGGTTTGTTGTATTGCCTCTATAGACTTGGTAATGCTATATAATTGCTGGGCTATTTCCTTTTGCTCCTCTACCCAGACATCATAATTCCTGTTGACCTCTACGATCTCAGATAGATATCTCGTTCTGGAGGGAGGAATAATAAATAGTTTCTCAGCAGTGCCTGCGGTCAGTTCAAAACTACTTCGCAACTCCGGATGGTTTTCGGCGATTTTGTTGATTAAAGTCCGGTAAAGCTGATTCATTCCCGGATCATTAAATTGCGAGGCAATAGTACCAAATACGGGGACATCTTCTTCCTTGGCATCCCAAAGACCATGGTTACGTATATATTGCTTTTTCACATCCCTGATAGCATCCAGAGCTCCTCTTTTATCGAACTTGTTCAATGCGATCACATCTGCAAAATCGAGCATATCGATTTTTTCAAGCTGAGACGCAGCTCCATACTCCGGGGTCATCACATACAGCGAAAGGTCCGAATGCTCTATGATCTCGGTATCAGACTGCCCTATACCTGATGTTTCCAAAATCACCATATCAAAGCCTGCCGCTTTCACTGTATCTACAGCATCCTGTACGTACCTTGACAGCGCCAAATTTGACTGACGGGTAGCCAGTGAGCGCATATATATCCGTGGATGATGAATTGCATTCATGCGAATCCTATCACCTAACAATGCTCCACCTGTTTTTCGCTTAGAAGGGTCAACAGATATGATAGCCAGTTTTTTATCCTTAAAATCTATCAGAAATCTCCGAACCAATTCATCCACAAGAGAAGACTTTCCTGCACCACCTGTCCCGGTAATCCCCAACACAGGGATTTTATAATCTTGACTTTGCTTTCTTATCTTATCCAGAAGCGATGTAGAATTCTCAGGAAAATTCTCGAATGCAGAAATTGCCCTGGCAACATGCTGTTTGTTATCTGTATCTAAGACAAAACCTTCAGACAGTTCATCCCCAATTGCAAAATCACATTGACTCACCAAATCATTGATCATTCCCTGCAGTCCCATCGCTCGCCCATCATCCGGAGCATAAATTCTAGTAATGCCATATTCATGAAGTTCGCGGATCTCTTCAGGCAAAATAGTCCCTCCGCCTCCTCCAAAAATCTTCACATGGGCGGCTCCTTTTTCCCGGAGTAAGTCATGCATATACTTGAAAAACTCCACATGCCCACCTTGATAAGAAGTGATGGCAATAGCCTGTACATCCTCTTGAATGGCACAATCCACAATCTCCTGCACAGACCGGTTATGGCCCAGATGGATTACCTCACATCCAGTGGACTGTATGATTCTCCGCATAATATTGATGGCTGCATCGTGCCCGTCGAATAGCGAAGCTGCGGTTACTATTCTAATATGGTTTTTGGGTTTATAGCTCTCTGGTTTTGTGGTCATTGGAGTTGGGTTAGCTTTTAGGTACTCTCATTTTTGTTAATATCAGGAAGCGCTAGAGGCCGCTTCACTGCTCACAAATATAGTAATTAAAAAGCCGCCTCACTTTTGTTATACGGGGAAAAACAAAATATAATTTGGATGTTTTGGCCAGCTGCTCTGCTCACTTTACATCTAAAAACAGGTTATTATCTAAGTAAATGGCACGAAACAATCCTGCTTATTAGCCTGATAAATTAAATTCTCTGTATTAATAAAAGGCTTATTTGAAACCACTTTTCAGGTATTTTTACGTTCTTGTTTACTATAAATTTAATCTCTTACTACGTAAATTTTTCCTCTCTATGATTACCTACGTCACTCCGGAAGTTGCGGTCTCATCTATCCAAAGTCATCAACGGGTTTTTATACATGGCAGTGCCGCTACTCCCACAAGGCTCTTGTATGCCCTGGCGGCTAGAAAAGATGAATTATCAGATGTGGAAATAGTAGCTATTACCACTCTAGGGGACATGCCTTTAGTAGCAGATGAATGTAGGGGAAGTTTTTACATGAATTCCCTTTTTGTGTCTCAAAACGTAAGACAAGCTGTCAATTCTGAGCATGGGGGTTATGTCCCTATTTTCCTGAGTGAGATTGGCCACTTATTCCGAAAGAATATCCTTAAAATAGATGTAGCCATTGTACAGGTCTCTGAACCTGATGCCCATGGATTTTGCTCTCTGGGCACCTCAGTGGATGTGGCAAAACCAGCCGTAGAAACTGCCCGGACTATTATAGCACAGGTAAATAAACAAATGCCGAGAACACATGGAGATGGTCAGATCCACATTTCAAAGTTTCATGCTGCCATCTACGTGGATGAACCTTTGCCTGAAGTGAATTATGGGGATAAAATCACCGACATCGAGCGTCAAATCGGTAACCACTGCGCTTCCTTAATAGAAGACCGTTCTACCCTACAGATGGGAATTGGTGCCATTCCAGATGCTGTACTGGATTCATTGAAACAGCACAAAGACCTGGGAATCCACACTGAGATGTTTTCCAATGGGATTTTAGGCCTTCTCAGATCTGGCGCTATCACAAATAAATACAAGAAAAAGCATCCCGGGAAGATCGTATCCGCATTTGTCACAGGAACAAAAGAACTCTATGATGCGATAGACGATAACCCCGAATTTTCATTTCATGAAGCAGCATATGTGAACGACACCGCTGTCATCCGAAAAAACCCGAAGGTAATCTCCATCAATAGCTGCTTAGAAATGGATCTTACGGGTCAGGTCTGTGCAGATTCTATAGGAAGTTACCAATACTCAGGTGTAGGTGGCCAAATGGATTTTATGCGAGGAGCTTCTTTATCCGAAGGCGGAAAACCAATCATGGCATTGACTTCAGCTACTAGAAAAGGGGCTTCCAAAATAGTCCCGTTCTTAAAAGAAGGTGCCGGAGTGGTGACCACTAGAGCTCATATGCAGTATGTAGTCACAGAATACGGAATGGTCAACCTATATGGTAAGAACCTACGTCAACGTGCCTATGAGCTGATGAAGATCGCCCATCCAGATCACAGAGAAACTCTTGAAAAAGCTATCATTGAGCGGTTTGGGAGTTTTGTGTATGCCTTCAGGTAAAACTATATTTTCAAGGCAGGTAGCAAAGCTAAGTTACTGGCATTAATTTCCTGTACCTGCCAGCACTTGGGAAGATCCACAGGAAGAAAATAATGAGCCTGTCTCATAACTCATAATTGTCACATTGAGTGCCCGCCTCCCGGAGGGCAGGAAGTCGAAATGGGCTTAATTAGCGCATAAAAGGCTTCGACTTCGCTCAGCCTGACAAGAAAATCTACTGATGAGACAGCCAGCAGGTTTTGATTTATTCCGCTTCTCTTTAGATTAGCAGATTAATCATAACCCAAAGCGACCCATGTCCTCAAAAAAATATGCCTTTTTCCTATCGATCACCGCTGCACTAGGAGGATTTTTGTTTGGATTTGACACAGCTGTGATTTCAGGAGCTGAGCGGGCCATTCAGGAAGTATGGAAATTAAACGACCTGATGCATGGTTTAGCCATTGCAATGGCCCTATATGGCACTGTAATAGGCGCCTTGTTTGGAGGCATTCCATCGGATAAGTTTGGCCGTAAGAAGAGTCTTCTTTGGATCGGTGCCCTGTATCTGATTTCCGCCTTAGGATCAGGAATGGCTGCTGACCCCTACTCATTTATGTTTTTTAGGTTTATCGGGGGTCTGGGTGTAGGGGCTTCTTCTGTAGTGGCCCCCATGTATATTTCTGAAATCGCTCCTGCCAAAAACAGAGGTTTGCTTGTTGCGCTCTATCAATTCAATATTGTTTTCGGGATACTAATGGCCTACCTCTCCAATTACCTCATTGGAACCGCCGGAATAGCCAATGACTGGCGATGGATGCTCGGAATGGAGGCTGTCCCTGCCCTGATTTATACGGTGATGATATTCAGGATTCCTGAAAGTCCACGCTGGCTTATCGCTAAATTTAATGATCAGGTAAAAGCAAGGGAGATACTCACGAGGACTGATCCTGACGGGGTGGATGAAGCGATAAGGCTAGCCATTATTGAAGAACAAACCATCAAACAAAAGGGCAGCTTTACCGCATTGTTCAGCAAGGCATTTATATCCACTACACTGCTGGCTATTTTTATCGCATTCTTCAATCAGGTTTCCGGGATCAATGCGATCATTTATTTCGCCCCTCGCGTCTTCGAGATGGCAGGTATATCCACAGAATCCGCCTTGTTTTCTACCATAGGGATAGGTGCGGTAAACCTCATTGCCACCTTTGTAGGCTTATACCTCATAGATAAAATCGGGCGTAAAAAACTGATGTACATAGGGTCAATCGGTTATATAATATCCCTCTCTCTTATGTCATATAATTTTCTTGTTGGCGGAATTGACAATTTTTGGCTGCCTGTATTTGTATTTACATTCATCACTTCACATGCGGTGGGACAAGGAGCTGTAATCTGGGTTTTTATATCCGAGGTTTTTCCTAATGAACTTCGTGCATATGGACAATCCATTGGCTGTTTTACCCACTGGATATTAGCTGCAGTGATCGCAAATGTCTTCCCATATTTTGCCACCCAGTTTGGGCCGGGATATATCTTTGCTTTCTTCGCGCTGATGATGGTCTGGCAATTACTTTGGGTCAAATTCAAAATGCCAGAGACCAAAGGCCGCTCACTAGAAGAGATTCAACAGGATTTACACAATACCCATGAAGCATAAAGTAGTCGTTTTCGGAGAAATGCTTTGGGACTGCCTTCCTTCGGGAGCAGTACCAGGCGGCGCACCGATGAATGTAGCATTAAACCTCCATCAGCTGGGATTAAATTCCAGACTCATTTCCTCAGTTGGAAACGACTTCGATGGGCAGCAACTCTTGGAATTCTTAGATAGTTTCAATCTTCCAGTTGATTTGATCCAAACCAATCAGGACTATGAGACCTCAAAGGTGCTGGTAAATGATGAGGATCCGGTAAATATCAAGTATACTATCGTATCTCCGGTAGCTTGGGATTTTATAGCATGGAACCCCCAAATGGACAAAGCGGTGGCTTCTTCAGATGCATTGGTATTTGGCACGCTAGGGGTACGAAATACAGAAAGTCTAAACACGCTGTTGAAGTTGCTACACCATAAGACACTACGTGTATTTGATGTAAATTTCCGTCCTCCATTCTATGATTTCGAGGTGATAGAGACGCTTCTGGGATTTACAGATATCCTGAAAATCAACGAAGATGAACTGGTAATCTTTGCGGATTATTTTGATATAGATCCCGAAGTAGAGAAGGTTTGTGCCTACTTGGATCAGCATTTCCCCATGGATCTTATCTGTGTGACCTTAGGCTCAAAGGGTGCTTTGCTTTATAAAGATGGTAAGACCATTGAACATATAGGATACAAAGTTCAGGTCGCTGACAGCATAGGTGCGGGTGACGCTTTTCTCAGCGGCTTTATAAAAGTCTATCTAGAAGAGCAATCTCTTGACAAGGCACTTGATTTCGCCTGTAAATTAGGGGCTTTTGTGGCAAGCAAAAAAGGTGGGACTCCGAAGTATAAGATTTCTGAGCTATAACAAAGAATTGAGCGGCAGTTGACAGTACCAGTTAGCAAACTGACCGCTGAGACTTAATACTAAAACCCTCCCTTAATCTTCTCAGCAATTTCCGCCAATTCCTCGTTACTCAGTTTAAGCTTCGGACGTGTGAAATTAATATCATCCATCGTTTTCAGCGGAACCAAGTGTACATGTACATGGGGAACTTCCAGACCGATCACTGCCACTCCTATCCGTGTGCATTTGATCGTTTTATCCATGGCCTTGGCCACCCGCTGGGCAAAAAGATGTAGTCCTGAAAGAACTTCAGGCTCAAGATCAAAAATGTAATCAACTTCCTCCTTAGGAACGACTAGTACATGGCCTTTGACCAAAGGCATAATATCAAGAAAAGCGATATAATTATCGTCCTCAGCTACTATGTGTCCTGGAATTTCCCTGTTGATTATTTTGGTGAAAATTGAAGCCATGATATGCAAAAATAAAAATCCCGACAGATGCCGGGATTGGTTTTAGAATGAAATGTCTAATATCTCGAATTGAAGTGTACCGGCAGGAGCATTCACTTCGGCGATTTCCCCTACTTTTTTACCTACAAGACCTTTACCGAAAGGAGATGCCAGAGAAATCTTGCCTGCTTTCAGATCTGCCTCTTCTTCGGACACCAAGGTATAACTTACCGTCATACCGTTTTTTAAATTTTTGATTTTCACTGTGGTCAAAATACCCACCTTGGAAGTATCTAGCTGGGAACTATCCAGCACCCTTGCATTGCCCACTACTGCTTCCAGTTTAGCAATCTTCAACTCTAAATGCCCCTGTGCATCCTTAGCCGCATCGTATTCGGCATTTTCGCTTAGGTCACCCTTATCCCTAGCTTCAGCTATCTGATTAGATATATCAGTCCTTCCTTTGGTTTTGAGCATATGGAGTTCATCCTTCAGACGCTTCAGACCTTCTTCGGTATAGTATTGTATTTTATCCATGTTTGAAACTTGTTATTTGCCACAAAAACAAAGTAACGGTCGCAAGACGGGACCGTTACCTTGTTTTATTGGCTCTTATTTGAACTACAAAGATAACAAAGCTTTGAAACAAAGCAAAGACTGTTGTTTATTCCTTCTATTTTGAAAACTAGGTTGAATAGATATCCAGAATCTTACTGAGCCATTTCAGTTCTCAAAATTATAGCTACTGGACACTTTCAAAATCCAAAAACGATGGCGCCTCCTCGCAACTGTTGCCGTTTTATCCTACAACTAATACCGCGGGATCTATTATGTGTTCACCTATCAGTCCAAGTAGGATCTGTATTTGGGCAAACATGGCATTCTACAGCCGGTCAATGGAGGCATCATCGCTTCATCAATTCTTCAAATTGCTGGGTTGTTTTTTTCCATTCTGATCAAATATCAAGGTGGTGGACTGTTCACCCGCATCCCTAAAAGTAACTTCATAATAGGTTACATTATCCTCCTCAAACATCCTTTTGTTGGTGATTTTATCCACTGAAAGAGATTTGTCCATTGTGATGACTTCCAGTACTGGAGGAGGAAGACTAATAGTATCGGCGGAATCCAAGGTTCCATCCAGAAGGGTACCGTCTCTCTTTACTAGGTTTGTATCATTTTCATGCATTTGACCGCTCATTTCGTTTTGAGCCTCTATGCTTTCTTCGTTTGCATCTCCTGATTTTCCTCCACAGGATATGCAAAAAATAGTAAGGGCAGTAAGACTGAACAATTGGTGGGTTTTCATCTGTTTATTTTTTGTTTTTGAATTGCCAGATGGAATCTTTGACGATTAAAATAATCATTGGCCTGTGTGTTTTAATGATGATTTTAATCGTGTCGATTTCATAGCAGTATTGATTTATTTTCTCTTGTTTTTGAGAGCATTACATCAATGATCCGTATCAAAATCGTCTCCAAATAGAAAACTAATTCCTAGTTTTCTTCGAAAGGATATTCTAAAGAAAGTCATGCATCTGCAGACCTCAAAATAAATCATTGAAAATCAATATTTTACTTATATAAAATTTGAAAAAATCCTCTGATTACATCCAACTTCCTTCAAAAAAAACTCTGGTGTTTTATAAAGAATTTTGTGCTTGCATGATTTCCCGATTTCGGGTAAAAAAACGTAAGCCTTAATAACCTCACATAATGAGTTTAATTTTGCCCGAAGTGTGGTGTAGAGACAGCTATAATTTTGAGATGCAATGAATTAAGCGGGCCCAAATTCCTTCTTGATCTTTTTTACAAGAACCTTGTTTATTTTTTCGTAAGACTCATAAGTCCAGCCTGCCACATGTGGACTGAACAGCACATTATCTCTAGCGGCCAGTTTTTCAAATTCGTCCTTTTGATCTGGGGTAAACTTTTCAAACTTTTCATTCTCCAACACATCAAGCAGAGCTCCACGAAGAATTCCCTGATCCAAGGCTTCATTTAAGGTCTTGAAACTGATTACTTCACCTCTTGCGGTATTGATCAGCCAGAAAGGTTTCGCAAAACTTTTCAGTTCTTTAAGGGTAAAAAAACCTCTGGTTTCAGGAGTCAGTGGCACATGAATGCTCAACACATCTGCCTCAGCTTTTAGCTTTTCCCACATAACTTCCTGCACGTGGTCGTCCGAGAAATCCAACTTGTATTTATCATACGCCAAAACATCCACTTTAAATCCACGAAGTCTATGGGCAAAGGATTTTCCCATGTTTCCAAAGCCCATGATCCCGACTGTTTTGCCCATCAATTCATGGCCACGGTTTCCCTCTCTGTCCCAGATACCTTTTCGCACCTCCCGGTCAGCTTTTCCCACCAGATTGAATAATGCCAAAAGCATTCCCACGGCATGCTCGGCAACAGCATCACGATTTCCTTTGGCAGCATGAAATAATTTAATATCTCGCTCTGCCATGTATTCAAGATCGATTTTATCCAAGCCGGCTCCTGCCCTGCCTATAAACTTCAGGTTTACAGCACGCTCAAGCAGCTCTCTATCCATGGGAGTTTTTGATCTGATGATCAACCCGTGGTATTCAGCTACCGAAGCCAGTATTTCTTCTCTGTTGATCAAAGGGGAATAAACTACCTCATGCCCATATTTTTGTAACATAGGCATGATGCTTTCGTGCATTTCGTCAATGATAAGAATCTTCATCTATAAAGAAATTAAATTTTCAATAAGGTTATCGCCACCAAAAAATACACCGCTAGACCTATCAGGTCATTGGCAGTAGTGATAAATGGCCCTGAAGCCAAAGCAGGATTGATTCCGAGCTTGTCTAATACGATAGGTGTGATAGTCCCCATAAAGGACGCCAAGAGCACTACAGCAAATAAGGCTATGGAAACTACCAGTGCAAAGGCCACTTCTGTCTGATAAAACAGAACCACTACTGCAAATACAAAAGTGGCCAAGATCAATCCGTTTAGAATCGCGACCAGCAAAACTTTCAAAAACCTTTTGGCCAAAGAATCATCAAAGATAGATTTACTGGCAAGGGACTGTACCACTATAGAAGATGTTTGGATTCCTACATTTCCGCCCGTTGCAGTGATCAGGGGTATAAAGAAAGCAAGGGCTGTCACTTTACTCAATCCCTCCTCAAAAAAACCTATAAAGCCAGCCCCCAGTAAGCCACCACAGATGCCAATCAATAACCAAGGCAATCTTGCTTTGGAAAGCTTCACCACGCTATCATACTCATCGACCGTATCGGAAATACCCGTCATCGCCTGAATATCCTCTTCTGCTTCCTCCCTTATTACATCGAGGATATCATCTACCGTGATTCTTCCTACCAACTTATTTTTACTGTTTACTACCGGAAGTGATTCCAGATCATACTTTCGCATGACTTCAGCCACTTCCTCCTGATCCATATAGGTAGGCACAGAGATCACCTCTTCTTCATAGATATCCTCAATTTTTGTTTCATCTGAGGCCAATACTATCCGCTTGAGGGAAACGATCCCCATCAGTTGCTGTCTGTTGTTGACTACGAAAATCGAGTAGATCTTATTTACATTTTCAGCCTGACGGCGGATCTCATTGATCGTCTGTACTACATTCCAGTTCTTGTTGGCACGGATGTATTCCTTAGCCATAATCCCCCCGGCTGTATCCTCGTCATAGCGTAAGAGTTCTAGGATCTGATCTGATTTTACCTTGTCCTGAAAATGGCTGATAATATCTTCCCGCTCTCTTTCCAGGAAAAGATTGAGTATATCCGCGCCGTCATCAGAGTCCATCAGCTCGATCAGGTTGGCCATCTCCTGTACTTCCAACTCCTTCAGGACTTTGTGCTGATTGGTCGCTTCAAGTTCAATGATAATATCTGCCGAAAGCTGCGGATCCAAAACCCTGAGCACAAAGATGGCTTCCTGCATAGACAGCTCATCCAGCAATGAGGCGATATCAGCCACATTAACCCCATTCAGTGACTCTTGAATAAAGGTCAAGTCTTCCGCTTCGATAGCCTGTCTGAGGCTTTCTAAGTATTCTTTCGAAAGTTCAAACTGCTTAATGATTTCCACGGGATGCTTCTATTGTTTGGGTTAAGAAAACGAAATCAGCTACATCCAATTGCTCGGCACGCAAATCCAAAAGAGGATTTGAATTAAAGTCAATCGGAAGATTAAATGGCTTAAGGCAGTTTCTTAAAGTTTTGCGACGGTTGCCAAAACCTGCCTTCACGACCTGCTTAAAGAGTTTCTCATCACACGCCAGTTTGTCTATTGCATTCCGCGTAAGCCGGATCACGCCGGAATTCACCTTAGGCGGAGGGTCAAATACGTGGGGAGGAACTGTAAAAAGGTATTCTATATCATAAAATGCCTGAAGTAATACCGACAATATTCCATAATCCTTGTTTCCCTTCGGTGAAGCGATCCGCTCCGCTACCTCTTTTTGCAGCATGCAGACCACCTCAGTAACCTGATCTTTTACTTCCAGGACTTTGAAGAAGATCTGTGAGGAAATGTTATAAGGGAAATTACCAGCTATGGCAAATTTATCAGAGAAAACCTCCTTTAAATTCATTTTCAAAAAATCACCTTCGATGATCTTATCTCCCAGTTCAGGATATTTTTTATGCAAAAAGGCAATAGATTCCTTGTCGATATCAATCAGGTACAGCTCTAGCTGCTGCTTAAGAAGGAAATCCGTAAGCACCCCCATGCCAGGCCCTATTTCCAGAACCTTCGATACTCCTCCATGACCTTTTACTGCTTGAGCTATTTGCTCCGCAATACTTAAATCGGTCAAAAAATGCTGTCCCAAGTGCTTCTTGGCTTTGACCTTTTCCATCGGTTAGCTCAGATTATTTTTTATAAATTGCAAGTTCAAAATTAAGAGAATAATTCTAAAGGACTAGCTTATCCAGGCAGCTTGACCAAACCTTAACATCTAGTCCACACTATATTTTATATGCATCAACGAAAGATCAAACCCATTATCGGAATAAGTATCGGGGACCTCAATGGAATAGGAGCGGAAGTCACCATGAAAGCCTTGCTTGACAATAGAACCTACAAGAGCTTTACGCCACTGATCTATGCGCACGGAAAGGCATTGACTTTTTATAGAAAACAGTTGGGCCTGGAGGACTTTAATTTCTCCCAGATCAAACATGCCTCAGAAGTCCAGCATAAGCGTATCAATGTCATCAATGTAAGTGATGACTGTCCAGAAGTGATTCCCGGTGTGGAAACCCAAGAAGCAGGGAAATTTGCCTTGGAAGCACTGAAAGCAGCGGTGAATGACCTGAAGGATGGGAATATCCAGGCACTGGTCACAGCTCCTCTAAACAAGAACAACATCAATTCCGATGAGCTACATTTTATCGGCCATACAGAATTTATTACCGAAGCTGTGGGAGCCAAAGAGAGTTTGATGCTGATGGTGGCAGAGCAATTGCGCGTGGGGTTGGTAACTGGCCATGTGCCATTAGCCAAAGTGGCGGAGCAGGTGACCCAAGAACGGATCATCCAAAAAGCGAATATCCTTCTCAAAAGTCTGGAGAACGATTTCGGTATCACCAAACCGAAAATTGCAATCCTTGGATTAAACCCGCATGCAGGCGAAGATGGGCTACTGGGAGAAGAAGAGGAGAAAATCATCAAACCGGCAATTCATACGCTGAAGGATCAGAACAAAATGGTATTCGGTCCCTACCCTGCTGATGGCTTTTTTGGTATGGCGCACCAGACTAAATTTGACGGGGTTTTGGCGATGTATCATGACCAAGGATTGGTACCCTTCAAATCCATGACATTTGGCACGGGAGTCAACTTCACCGCTGGATTATCCGTAATTAGAACATCGCCAGATCATGGCACTGCCTACAATATAGCAGGCAAAAATGTTGCAGATGAAGGCTCTATGAGGGCCGCTTTATTTCTGGCAGCAGACATTATTCAACAACACGACCCGCAGGAATGGGAAGATTGAGAAGGAAACCGAAAGATATTTGAAAGAAACCAAAGAATATTTTAAAATCTCTTTCTTCCTTTTATAATTATTCACTATTTTTGCGGTCTTAAATCGAGAGGAGGTATCGTGAAATTCTGGAGAACATTTGATATAGAGGTCATTAAGTTCCTCGAAGGCATCCACGAGATAAACTTCGAAATTGGAGATTCATTTTTCCAGCATTTCGAAGACAATGAATTAGTCAAAAATGGCAAGTTGACCGCACGGGTCATCATGAAAGTGGGAGCTAATGTAATTGAGATGGATTTTCATATCGCCGGTAAAGTCACTTTGACCTGCGATAGAAGTCTGGAGGCCTATGATCAGCCGCTGGATTTTCATGAAAAAATGATCTACAAGTACGGTGCAGAAGAAAAGGAAATCGATGAAAACGTCATCATGATCACTAGGGACACCCCTAAAGTCAATGTCGCCCAGTTGATTTACGAATTTATTTTGCTGGCCTTGCCCCTGAAGAAAATTCATCCCGACTATAGAAATGAAATGGATGAGGAGGATTATGAAGGAGAAGGTATCTACGCCTATATAGATGGGCAAGATTCTGATATCCATAATGATGACTCTGATTCTGGAGACAGTAATAATGAAGCAGTTGATCCTAGATGGGATCTTTTAAAAAAGTTAAAAAACAAGGAATAATCATAAACCACGCATAAAATGGCACATCCTAAACGAAAAATTTCGAAAACCAGAAGAGATAAAAGAAGAACTCACTACAAGTTAGAAGCTCCAGGTTTGGCGAAATGCCCTACTACAGGTGAAATGCACCTACCACACAGAGCGTTCTGGCTAGATGGTAAATTGTACTACAAAGGACAAGTTATCATAGAAAAAGAAATCATGGCTTAATTTAAGCCCATGAGTCTTATAAAATCCATTTGCGATCCGCAGATGGATTTTTTTGTTTCAGACCAAACTAGACACTTGTGGATCAAAGCTATTGCTTCGCATTGATGGATTTCTTTTGGTAGAGAATAACAATTATAATATTTTTGCCTTCCTTACAGGATAAAACACATCCATAACAAAACAGTTTGAGATGATTTTGATTTGATCGTCTTAGCTTAACCCCAGCATAATGGACAAACTCAGAGCCATGATCACCGGAATACAAGGTTACGTTCCGGAATATAGGTTGACTAACAAAGAACTTGAAAAGCTTGTAGATACAAATGACGAGTGGATCGTTTCAAGAACAGGAATAAAAGAAAGAAGAATACTGAAGGGTGAAGACCAAGGTACATCAGTAATGGGAGCCGAAGCCGTAAAAGGACTTTTGGAAAAAACCGGAACTGATCCTCTGGATGTAGATCTTATTATTTGTGCTACAGTGACTCCCGATATGCCATTTCCTGCTACAGGTAATTTCATTGCCGATATGGTAGGTGCCAAGAACAGTTATAGCTTTGATATAGGTGCTGCCTGCTCAGGATTTTTGTTTGCATTGCAGATGGGAAGCCAGTTTATCCAGACTGGCACACATAAAAAAGTAGTAGTGGTCGGTGCGGACAAGATGTCGTCAATTGTGAATTATGAAGACAGGACGACCTGCATATTATTTGGAGATGGTGCCGGAGCAGTCTTGCTGGAGCCTACCACGGAGGATCTGGGAATAGTAGATGCAATCCTCAGATCCGACGGATCAGGAGCCCCCTATCTCCATATGAAAGCCGGAGGTAGCCGCAGACCCGCTTCCCACGAAACTGTGGAAGCAGGAGAGCACTTTGCCTATCAGGAAGGTTCTACTGTATTCAAGTTCGCTGTGACCAATATGGCCGATGTAAGCGCTGAGATCATGGAGAAAAACAACCTGAAAGGCGAGGACATTGCTTGGTTGGTTCCACATCAGGCCAATCTCCGCATTATCAATGCTACTGCGAATCGTATGGGAATCGGCTCAGATAAGGTCATGATGAATATAGAAAAATATGGCAACACCACTGCCGCTACCATCCCCCTTTGTCTTTGGGATTATGAAAGTCAACTGAAAAAAGGAGACAATCTGGTACTTGCGGCTTTTGGAGGCGGTTTCACCTGGGGATCGATCTATCTGAAGTGGGGCTACGACCCAAAATAAATTTGAAGAAAAATATACGATAATACGATATGGCAAGTACTGCAGATTTTAAAAATGGACTTTGTTTGGTCATGAATAATGACATTTACTCTATAGTGGAGTTTCAGCATGTCAAACCCGGAAAAGGGCCAGCATTTGTTAGAACTAAACTGAAGGGTATCACTTCAGGCAAAACACTGGACAAAACGTTCAGTGCGGGAGAAAAAGTAGAAACCGCCCGGGTAGAGAAGAGACCGCATCAGTTTCTCTACGCTGATGATATGGGGTACAACTTCATGGACACTACTTCTTTTGAGCAGATTATCATCGAAGAAAAACTGATCGAAAGAGCCAACCTTCTGAAAGATGGTCAATTAGTGGATATTTTAATCCATGATGAAACAGAAACTCCACTTGCAGTAGAACTTCCTCCTTTTGTAGAATTGATGATCACCTACACAGAACCAGGAATAAAAGGCGATACTGCTACCAACGCATTGAAACCAGCTACGGTAGAAACCGGGGCTACTGTGATGGTACCGCTTTTTGTAGAGCAAGACATCCTGATCAAGGTGGATACCCGCGATGGATCTTACTCCGAAAGAGTAAAATAACTTAGTTAAGCTGTGTGATTTCACTAAATTACACAGCTTAATTCATTTATACCCAATTAAATAAATATGCCTTTGGGCACCTCTAATAAAAACATAGACCTATGAAAGCAAAAGAGATTCAGGAGTTGATCGATTACATATCCAATTCTGGTTTGGCTGAAGTTAAAATCAAGACTGACGAGTTTGAACTTTCTATTAAGAAATATGCGGAATCTTCTGCACCTAGGACAGTAGAAGTACCGGCACCTGCTCCGGCAGCAGTGGCTCCAGCTCCTACTCCATCGGCAGCTCAAGCTCCAGCTTCTGCCCCGGCAACTGAAGCAGCACCTTCCAACTTGGTAGAGATCAAATCTCCAATGATAGGCACATTCTACCTCACTTCCAGCCCGGATGCTGATCCTTTCGTAGCAGTTGGTGATTCCGTGAAAGCCGGCGAAACCGTGTGTATCATAGAAGCAATGAAGCTTTTCAACGAGATAGAATCTGAAATTTCCGGTAAAATCGTAAAAATCCTGGTAAGCAATTCTACCCCTGTAGAATATGACCAGCCATTGTTCCTTGTAGATCCAGCGGGATAATTTTTTCACTAAATAGTAAAAAGCTGTGTTTAAAAAAATACTAATCGCCAACAGAGGTGAAATCGCCCTTAGAATCATCCGTACTTGTAAAGAGATGGGGATAGCGACTGTGGCGGTATATTCCACTGCGGATAAGGATAGTTTACATGTTCGATTTGCCGACGAAGCTGTGTGCATAGGACCAGCTCCCAGCAGGGAATCCTACTTAAATATCCCCAGAATCATTGCGGCTGCTGAGATCACCAATGCAGATGCCATTCACCCGGGATATGGTTTTCTTTCTGAAAATGCGGAATTCTCCAAAATCTGTGAAGAATACGGTATCAAATTCATCGGTGCCAGTGCTGAGATGATTGACCAGATGGGTGATAAGGCCACTGCCAAAGCAACCATGAAAGCAGCTGGTGTTCCTACTATTCCTGGTTCGGAAGGAATCCTGGAATCCATGGAGCAAGGCATCAAGCTCTCCAATGAAATGGGGTATCCTGTTATTCTAAAAGCCACTGCCGGAGGCGGTGGACGCGGAATGCGGATTGTGAAAGAAGAAGCCGGGTTTAAAAAAGCCTGGGATGATGCCAGAATGGAATCAGGAGCTGCGTTCGGAAATGACGGCCTGTATCTGGAGAAATTTGTGGAAGAACCCCGACACATAGAAATACAGATAATTGGAGATAGTACAGGCAAAGCCTGCCACCTGTCTGAACGGGACTGCTCCATTCAGAGAAGACATCAGAAACTGGTAGAAGAAACCCCCTCTCCTTTTATCACAGATGAGCTTCGTGAAGCAATGGGAAAAGCAGCCATAAAAGGTGCCGAAGCAATCGGATATGAAGGCGCAGGTACCGTAGAATTCCTGGTGGATAAGCACCGTAACTTCTTCTTTATGGAGATGAACACCCGTATCCAGGTGGAGCATCCGATCACTGAGGAAGTGACTGACTTTGACCTGATCAAAGAACAGATCAAAGTGGCCGCAGGAGAAAAGATCTCAGGCAGAAACTATTATCCCAAGCTATATGCGATGGAATGTAGGATCAATGCGGAAGATCCTGCCCATGGATTCAGACCTAGTCCGGGCAAAATCCAAAACCTACATATTCCGGGAGGGCGCGGTGTCAGAATCGATTCCCACGTATATGCGGGTTATGTGATTCCTCCCAATTACGATTCCATGATTGCCAAACTGATCGTCAGTGGCCAATCCAGAGAAGAAGTTATCGTTAGGATGAAAAGAGCATTGGAGGAATTTGTAATAGATGGGGTAAAAACTACCATTCCTTTCCATATCGCACTTTTGGATAACGAACAATTCAAAGAAGGGAACTTCACGACCAAATTCTTGGAGGATTTTGATTTCTCCGTGATAAAGGGGTAATAGCTCTAGCATATTTAAAAGCAAGAAAGCTGTCCAGATGGGCAGCTTTCTTGTTTTATGATAGATCACGAATTAGGATTTGGAAGAATATCCTTGTAAACTAATGACTATCTAATCTTTACAAGTAATCCAGGGACAAGTTTGAATTACTTTTCCAATTGAAATTCATTTGAATTATTTCAAATTTCTCGGTCGTGATTTTCGTTCGGCACGAGCGTGCGAGCCGTTCGAATACAGTTGAGAGCTTCGTGCAATGAAGTCACCCATAACTCTTATACCAGTTTTCTCTTCTACTTTTTTGTTGTTATAATTTTTATAGCTGTAGATTCAAAGACAAAAACTTACTCAAAAATGCCAGTATTTCGTTTTAATGGCATTTTTGAGTATTTTTAAAAATTGCCACTATATTTATCCAGTTGGCATAATTAAGTAAATTAAAAACACATCAAATAAGTTAGATACTTGTAAAATTGAGCGATGTCTAAAATCATTGACCTTCAAATATTGAAGCATTTTAAAGGCAAAGGGTATTTCGACCGAGATAGCCTCAGCTCCTTTTTGACCGATTTGGATCCGAAAATTACAGAAAGCGCTCTATCCTGGAGAATGCATGATTTGGTGAAACGAAAAATAATTAACCAAGTCAA
>CBFGUY010000040.1:0-26814 GCA_965651895.1 uncultured Algoriphagus sp.
TCTCCAAAAGCCTCCGGATAAGTGGTCACCAGTTCCCTGTAAGTACTGGAATTGTCCCAGACAACCTGTCCGGACTTGGCTACCTTGGCAAAATGGGCAGATACATACCTATATTCAGGTATAGTCTGATACCTGCCAGCCATAGGAAAGCGGTTGGTCAGGTAGGGATCATTGAACATCTGGCTTCCCATCCTACTCCATCGG
This sequence comes from uncultured Algoriphagus sp., assembly GCA_965651895.1. GTDB lineage: Bacteria > Bacteroidota > Bacteroidia > Cytophagales > Cyclobacteriaceae > Algoriphagus. The sequence continues at coordinate 205 of CBFGUY010000040.1, forward strand.
TCATACCTGTAGCCACCATTCGGTGAATTCATTCCATTTTGATATCCAGAACGACTGTTGGATACGGTATAATGGTCAAAATAAAGATAGTATGCATCTGGAGTTTGGCGTACCTCCCGGATTGAATACATATTCTTGATTCCCGGAATCTTCTCTTTCTCCAGCTCTTTCAGCACCTCTTTATCTCTTTTCGTTTTGTTCTTTTCGTTGAGGTAATTATAGAAATTCGGAAAATCCTCCAAGGTGTACAGTTTGAAGTCGAACTCACCAAATTCATTAATATCCATAATGTACATCCCTTGGTAGGAATTCCTGCGTTCCAGCCCAAAAGCACCGAGCATAGCCTCTTGATAGTTGCCTACGGGAACCAATATGCCGTCCATGATTTCCTGACCTGGATCTGCAAACTTGTCAACTTTTATTTCCTGAATGACATTCCCTGTCATGTCATAGGTATTGACGAGCAAGTCCCTGTTTCTATAAGCACCCTTTCTGCTCAATACCACCTTTAGCGACCTTGTTTCGGGCATTTTTCTGATTTGCAGGATCTGGGTATTGTTCCCATAAATCCCTTGAAGCGTATGAACACTTTTTGTCAACAGATCATAAATCTGCAAAACAGGCCTGCTGTCCGTCGTTCCCATAAAAATGGCCTTTTGATCTTGTACCAAAAACTCCACCAGTTCCATGTCAAGGACGTTATCCACCGCAAATTCAATCCCTTTCCGGGTTTTCAAGTCTATCTGCAACAAGTATTTACTGGAATTAGTAGCATATCCCCTGGTAAACAGCGCAAACAACATGTTTTCATCCGTATCGTACCCCAGCAGATCATATCCCTCTTTCACTGGAAACTCTATCATTCCTTCCTTAGAATTCAAGCTGGAATCCGAAACAAAATATTGAAAAACCCGCTTAGACCCCAGTCCCTTCCCAGGCAAAGTCCTGAAGGAAACCAGGCCTGATTCCGAATCAATCATTTCAAATAAGGGGTCGTTCATTTCAGAGGGCACTTCGTAGCGCTCAATGAATCTAAGCTGGGCAGAAGTCTGCCCAGCAAGGATAAAAAGAAATAGGAATAGGGTACGGGTTTTCATGAGCCCATTTTTAGCAGTACATCAAACTCTTCTTTACCTACCGGAAGCACTGACAGGCGGGATTGCTTCAACATTGGCAAGGATGAAAGTTTATCCTCAGCTTTTATGTCTGCTAGAGGAATAGGGTTTTTCAAGGCACGCTTCACTTTCAATTTGACTGCTGTCCAGTCTTCATTCCCAGGCTCTGGAAACTGCTCCTCACTGACTTCGGCAATTCCTACTATAGCCTTTTCCTTGCCACTATGGTAAAAAAACACCAAGTCACCCAGCTGCATTTCCCTTAAAAAATTCCTAGCCTGATAATTTCTCACACCGTCCCAAACATCTTCATTTTTAGCCACAAAATCATCCCAAGAATACGATCCTGGCTCCGACTTTACCATCCAGTACTTCATATGTTAATTAGATTATAGATTTAATACGCAAACGATTCACAAAAGGTAAACACAATCTCCCGAGTCCAGAGCCAATAGTAAAGAGAATTAACTCCACTCCTTTCCAATGCCTTAAGCCCTGCGGCAAGTTGAAAATCGGATTTCAATTTTAAGTTAAGCCATAGTGCCTTAAATTGAAACATAATTTCAAGACATTTGTCTGAATTCATTCACATAACCATAGGAATTTTGGATCACAAGACGCTTCTGAAAAAGATAAAACTCAGCATTCAGCTGATGGAACTCCACGATGAAAACCCTTTTAAAATCCGAAGCTATCAAAGTGCGCTTATCAGCCTAGAACGGGGAGATCAGGATATCATGATGCTTAGTGAGCAAGAACTCGCTGCAATACAGGGAGTTGGAAAAAGCATGCTGGAAGCCATACAACAGCTGAAGGAAACGGACACCTTTCCCATGCTGGAGGAATTGCTGGCAAAAACTCCGGAGGGAATCCTGGAAGTCCTTCAGATCAAGGGCTTGGGGCCAAAAAAAATAAAAATACTCTGGAATGAATTGGGGATTACCTCCACCCATGAATTGATGGAAGCCTGCCAATCCGGAAAAGTGGCCAAAATCAAGGGATTCGGGGAAAAAACCCAGAATACCATCATAGAAAATCTGGAATTTAAAGCTTCCAATTCGGGTAAGTGGCTCTATGCCGACATCGCACCGATGATCTATCAGCTAGAAGAAACTTTTAAAGTTCTTACACCAGAAGCCACTTTGGACATTGTAGGAGATTTTGCCAGGAGACTGGAAATCATCACAGAAGCGGAGTTCCTCATAGCCGGGGATGAATTAGCCTCTGTGAAATCCAACATCAAGTCTATGGAATCCATAGCATGGAATCTACGCGAATCAGGCCCCAGGGTACTGCGTGGCAACCTGAAAGAAATCGATTTAAGGATCAGCGTTCATTTTTGCTCCGACGAAGATTATCTATGGAAGAAACTTTCCCTTACTGCTGCGCCATTGCACCTTGAATCCTTAGTAGATGGGCAAGAAAGTGTGGCCAAAAAGCTACTCAAGAAAGATTACGCCAGCGAGGAGGAATTTTTCAGCATCAATAAGCTTCAGTTTATCCCTGTTGAAATGCGAGAGGGATTTGGAGAGATTGAGCTGGCCAAGGAGAACAAAATCCCTGAATTACTGGCTGAAAAAGACTTGAAGGGCATACTTCACAACCACTCCACCTACAGTGATGGAAAGCATAGTCTGAGACAAATGGCTGAATATTGCAGGGAATTGGGTTATGAATACCTTGGCATCTCTGACCATAGCAAAACGGCCTTTTATGCAGGTGGACTGGAAGTAGAGAAAATCATCAAGCAACATCAGGAAATAGATGCATTAAACAGGGAAATGGCTCCTTTCCGAATTTTCAAAGGAATAGAAAGCGATATTCTTTCGGATGGCAAACTTGATTACGAAGCGGATGTGCTGGCTAGTTTTGACTTTATTGTATCCTCTGTACACTCTATTCTAAACATGGACATCAACCGGGCCACATCCCGATTGATCACAGCAATAGAGAATCCTTACACCACTATCCTGGGACATCCCACAGGTAGATTACTACTTCGCCGCCAGGGCTATCCTATAGATCACAAAGCTATTATAGATGCCTGTGCGGCCAATAATGTGGTCATAGAAATCAATGCCAATCCATGGAGGCTGGATCTGGACTGGAGATGGGTACGGTATGCTATAGATCAAGGCGTGATGCTTTCCATCAATCCAGATGCCCACGAAATGGAAGGATATTCAGATATGAAATATGGCGTGTTGGTTGGTAGAAAGGGCGGACTTACCGCAGGGATGACCCTAAACGCAATGAATGTCGATGAAATAAGTAGGTATTTCGATTCAAGACTGGAGAAAATAAAGAGCAAAAAGTAAAAGCATTCGCCATAGGTGGATAGGCAGGAAGAAGTCTTGTATCTTGCCTCCATATTTAGATTCAGATATAATGAAATGGACTGAGCACTCAGAAAAAACACTACTCCAACGTGCTTTCTTATTTGGGATAACCGGCATAGTACTGTGCTTACTTGCGCTTGCTAACATATACTTCAGCGTACTTGAAGCCCCCATGGGGCCATTGAATGGTGTGGGCATGGCACTGCAATTAGTTGGCTTAAGCCTGGCAGTACTCGTGATCCGTAAGCGGAAACTAGCTCCCGAAATCAAGGAAAAAGCCAAAAAGATGATTTTGATCCTGGCAGTGAGTCTTATGTTTTTTATCCTGTCTATTTAATACAAATGGTTTTTAAGCGTTTTCTCCATATAATTTTCTTAATCTATTCGCTCAACATCTTACTTTCCTGCCAATCAAAGGATGAGTTTCTATGGCAGGAAGGAGACATCCTTTTTCAGGATGGGGATTGTGGTGATTTCTGCGATGCAATCCGTGCAGTGACATCTGGTTTTGAGGGAAGGGATTTTTCACATAATGGGTTTCTTCTCTTGGAAAACAATAATTGGTATGTCCTGGAGGCAATCTCAAAAGGCGTATCCAAAACTCCTCTTGACAGCTTTCTAAACCGTCATCTGGATGCTGAAGGCAAGCCGAAAGTAATGGTGGGAAGACTGAAACCTGAATACCGGCATCTCATTCCTACCGCACTACAAGAAGCCCAAAAACTTCTCGGAAAACCATATGACTCCGAATTTGACTTACTTAATGACTCTTACTACTGCTCAGAACTCATACATCTATCCCTTCAACAGGCAAATAAGGGGGAGCCGGTATTTGAAACACCCCCAATGACATTTAAAGACCCGGATTCTAAAGAGTTTTTCCCGATCTGGGAAGCCTATTACGATAAGCTTGGCAAAGCCATTCCCGAAGGAATGCCAGGACTTAATCCAGGAGGAATGTCCCAGGACGCGGCCCTTGAGATGATTTATGATTTTCAAAAATAAACTTCCGCCGGTGCTGGTGGTTCATCTTGCCAAAGGCAAGACCAGTAAATGCCCAGAATGCAATTCTGGGTTTAGCAGCTAATATAGGTAAGGGAGTGCCAACGGCACGATCGGTATTTATATCCACATGCTCTCTAGTACTGATCGTGCCGTTGGCACTCTAGGATCTCACATCTATCTAGCACCCCGAATTTCGCTTCGCTGTATTCGGGGTTGATACTTTGAATGCCCTTGGCATTCTTGCACAGATCGTCTCATCCAAATATTTAACAGCCACGATTCTAAACTGTGGCCCTGATATATTCTGTTGCTGAAGACAAGGCTATTATTTGCCTTAAATACAATTCTGGGCTAAATTATGATTGTCTACTGCTTTGTATTAAACATAAATTTTATCTGCCATGCCCCAATCCCTAGCCAAAATCTATTTGCACATAGTTTTTTCTACAAAAAATAGAAGATCAATCATTATTCCTGAGACAAAATCAATTCTTCAAGCATATTTTATATCTATAGGTGCGAATCTAGGTACCTTTACCGAAGAGATATATGCCAACCCAGATCATATTCACTGGCTCTGTACTTTACCTCGTACTCTTACAATTGCTGATTTGGTGCAAAAAGTCAAGATTTCCAGTTCTAATAAAATGACTTCGATAGGTGTGAAGGATTTTCACTGGCAGAAAGGTTATGGTGCTTTTTCTGTCAGTCAGTCCAAGGTAGAAACTGTTAAACGGTATATACAAAATCAGGAAGAACATCATAGAAAACAATCATTTCAAGAAGAATATATTCAGTTTTTAGAAGAGCATAAGTTGGAGTACGACTTGAAATATGTCTGGGATTAATCTTTTGATAATTACTGATCGTGCCGTTGGCACTCTACTAAAATCCCCTACATCAATCACCCCGCATTTCGCCTTGCTGTATTAGAAGTGAGTACTTTGAATAGCCTTGGCATTCTTGATACCACTTTGGCTATTGAAAAAAGGCGTATCAAGCCCTCAGTGCCTTAACCAGCCACTTCTCTTGCCAAAGGCAAGACAGGTAAATGCCCAGAATGCAATTCTGGGTTACTTAGTTAATATAGGTAAGGGAGTGCCAACGGCACGATCGGTATTTATATCCACATGCTCTCTAGTACTGATCGTGCCGTTGGCACTCTAGGATCTCACATCTATCTAGCACCCCGAATTTCGCTTCGCTGTATTCGGGGTTGATACTTTGAATGCCCTTGGCATTCTTGCTGCCCACTTTGGCTTTTACCTAAAAAAAGCCCCAAACTTCAATGTCTGGGGCCTTCAACTAGTTCAGCTAACTTTTTTACTCTTCAGCTTTTTCTTTCTTTCTCACAGCGATGGTCAATTCTGAACCTTCTCCGGAATAATCTGCGGTGATCACATCACCCTCAGAAAGATCGCCTTTCAGGATTTCCTCAGCAATCGCATCTTCCAGGTATTTCTGGATGGCTCTGTTCAGTGGTCTTGCGCCATATTGCTGGTCATACCCTTTCTCAGCCAAGAATTCCTTCGCCTTCTCGGTAAGCTCTATCTTATATCCCAGATCTGTGATTCTGGAGAACAACTTGCCTAAGCTGATGTCGATGATTTTAAAGATATGCTCCTTACTCAATGAGTTAAAGACAACCACATCATCCAGCCTGTTCAAGAACTCTGGACTGAACGCCTTTTTCAAAGCAGACTGAATGGTTGACTTCATCACCTCATCCATGTTGTCTGTCCTTGCCTGACTCGCAAATCCAATTCCAGCCCCGAAATCCTTCAGATCTCTTACCCCAATATTGGAAGTCATGATAATGATGGTATTTCTGAAATCCACTTTCCTGCCCAAGCCATCAGTCAAAATCCCATCATCCAATACTTGCAGAAGGATGTTAAACACATCCGGATGGGCTTTCTCAATCTCATCTAGCAAAACTACTGAGTAGGGTTTTCTTCTGACTTTCTCTGTCAATTGTCCACCTTCTTCATAGCCTACGTAGCCCGGAGGCGCTCCAACTAATCTGGATACAGAGAACTTCTCCATGTACTCAGACATATCTATTCTGATCAGAGAATCATCCTTGTCAAAGAGATAAGTCGCCAGCATTTTGGCCAACTCCGTCTTACCCACCCCCGTAGGGCCTAGGAAGATAAAGGAACCTATTGGCTTTTTAGGATCTTTCAACCCCACTCTGGTTCTTTGGATAGCTTTAGTCAGCTTTTTGATCGCTTCATCCTGACCGATTACTTTACCCGAAAGCTCAGTATTCATACCCAGCAATTTCACGCCTTCATTCTGCGCTATTCTCTTCGCAGGAACTCCGGTCATCATAGCAATTACTTCTGCTACATGATCTTCATCCACTGTATATCTTTTGGATTTACTCTCCTCTTCCCACTTGTTTTTGGCAGTTTCTAATTGCTCAAGCAACTTTTTCTCCTTATCTCTCAGTTGGGCGGCTTCTTCATATTTCTGGGATTTCACCACACGGTTTTTCTCCGTCTTGATATCTTCCACCTCAGCTTCTAGTTTCAGAATCTCTTCCGGCACATGGATATTGTTGATATGAACTCTTGCACCTGCCTCGTCCAGAATATCTATGGCTTTATCAGGAAGGAATCTATCAGAAATATATCGGTCGGAAAGTTTCACACAAGCAACTATAGCCTCATCGGTATAATTGACATTGTGGTGATCCTCATACTTGTCTTTAATATTATTAAGAATCTGGACAGTCTCCTCCGGGGTGGTCGCATCGACCATCACCATCTGGAATCTTCTTGCCAAAGCCCCGTCTTTCTCAATATACTGGCGATACTCATCCAAAGTAGTAGCTCCTATGCACTGGATTTCTCCGCGAGCCAATGCCGGCTTGAACATATTGGAAGCATCCAAGGAACCCGAAGCTCCACCTGCTCCTACAATGGTATGCAGCTCATCGATGAACAGAATCACATTTGGAGATTTTTCCAGTTCATTCATCACCGCCTTCATACGTTCTTCAAACTGCCCTCTGTATTTGGTGCCCGCTACTAATGAAGCCAGATCCAGGGTCACTACCCGTTTATTGAACAATACCCGTGATACCTTCTTCTGAATAATCCTAAGCGCCAAGCCTTCGGCAATTGCGGTCTTACCCACGCCAGGCTCACCGATCAAGATCGGATTGTTTTTCTTCCTTCTGGAAAGTATCTGGGCTACCCGTTCGATTTCTTTCTCACGTCCGATGATTGGATCTAACTTATCATCCTCGGCCATTTTGGTCAAATCTCTGCCGAAATTATCCAAAACAGGTGTTCTGGACTTTTCAGCTCCGGGCTTGGATGCTCCAGAGCTTCCACTGGAAGAACCAAAAAGCTTGGAACCGTCATCATCTCCATCCTCAGCCTCCGCTCTAGAGCGAGGCGAACTGTCCGATGACATCTCCAGCATCTCCTTTACCGAATCGTAATTGATTTCAAATTTGTTAAGTATCTGAGTAGCTATATTGTCTTCATCCCTCAAAATCGAAAGAAGCAAATGCTCCGTCCCGATCAATTGACTTTTGAATATTTTAGCTTCCAAATACGTGATTTTCAACACCTTCTCTGACTGTCTGGTCAGAGGGATATTGGCCATATTTTTAACGTTGTGATTTGCAGTGCCTTTTACAGCACGTTCTATTGCATTACGCAACTCATCCATTGGCACTCCCAATTTCTTAAGAATGGAAACAGCAACACCTTCACCCTCGCGAATCATCCCCAGTAAGAGGTGCTCTGTGCCAATGTAATCATGTCCCAGGCGAAGAGCTTCTTCGCGGCTAAGAGAGATCACCTCTTTGACTCTGTTCGAAAATTTTGCTTCCATTGAATTCCTATATGATTGTTTAATAATCCTGTACGTATGTTACCGAATTTGTTTTGAAAACACAATCCTTTTATAGATTGTTCATTGTTTTTTTACAGACTTTAATACTATTCCTTTTGATGCTGGCCCTTCACAAAACAATAAATCCAGAATGCTCAGGTTAGGATCAAAGTCTAAGCCAAAAAGTTGGAAATAAGGAGATGCATTGTAATAATCCCGCTCCGAAAAAGGCACTGAGGGCACCAGTTGCCCCCTTATATCCTCAGACCAAGGATCATCCATCCTGTTATCAAACACCCGCATCTTGACAGGCATCCCCAAAAGCTTGAGACATATTGTCAGTATCTCCCAGTTCAGTTCCCACAAACTTTCCGGTTTTTTCTGAAACACCTCTTCAAAATAAGGAAAATAATATTCGTAAAAGGGCGCTTTTCCATAGGCACTCTGGATACTTCTCAGATGCGTATTCACCCAATTTTGAGAATAGTCAATCTTGATATCTTTCAGGGGAAGTCTAGGTCTCCGGCCTTTGATCGGCACACTCAGTGTCCCCACCTTATTGGCAAGGCGCACTTGGGTACGGTTGAAAAAAGACTGTCTTTGATAGATTTCTTCTGGGAAAAACAGGAGTTCTTCTGATCCGGAGATAGTTGCGAAAAATTCCAGATCAGGAAAATAATGCAGATCTACTGCGATAATTTTTGCCATGTGCTTATTCTAAATCCTCCAGTTTACCCAAGCCTTCCCTAAGCACTTCTACTTCATATCCCGTGCAATCCAAGACGGTAGAAGCGATATTCTGCCCATATCCCCCATCTATCACCACATCTACAAGATGCTGGTATTTTTCAAAAATCAATTCCGGATCCGTACTGTATTCTATCACTTCATCCTCGTCATTGATGGAAGTAGTGAGTATGGGATGTCCCAATTCTTCCACCAGCATCCTCGGCACATTATGATCAGGCACCCTGATTCCCAGTGTTTTCTTTTTGCTATGAAGAATCTTCGGAACCTGATTACTCGCTTCCAAAATAAAGGTAAAGGGGCCCGGTAGGCCTTTTTTCATCATCTTGAAAACAGGCTTACTGATCACCTTGGTAAACTGTGAAATATTACTCAAGTCTGCACAAATAATAGAGAAATTATGCTTTTTGGGGTTGATCCCCTTGATTTTACATATTCGCTCTACAGCACGTAAATTCATGATATCACAGCCCATACCATAGACCGTATCTGTAGGATAGATCACCACACCGCCATCGCGAAGCGTGGCCGCTATTTGTCTGACCTTGTCCTGGTCTGGGTTTTCCTCATATAATCGGATCAGTTCAGCAGGCATATCTTAAGTTTCTTTGGTGTAATCAACTAGTTGTTCTTGAATAATGTTCCATTTCCCCATCAGCTCTTCCACAATGGGTATATCCGCCGGAGCCCAATTTAAAGTCTTCAACTCTTCCTTTCTTAACCATCGAGCGGCTTGGTGCTCTATCAACGTGAGCTCACCCTGATCCCAGTTACAGATAAATGGAAGCAGATGGATCATTATCCCTGGCCTATAGGAATACTCAGAGGGAGCCATCGGCTGGATGATAGTAATACTTATGCCCAATTCCTCCCGGATCTCGCGGGCTAGGCATTCCTCAGGACTTTCTCCCACTTCAATTTTCCCGCCAGGAAATTCCCATAGACCAGGGAGAGTCATAGTCGTCGATCGTTGGGTACAAAGCACTTTGGTGCCAGAAAAAAGCACGGCACAGGTGACTAAAACTTTTTCCATCCGTATTTTTTTTACCAGAAAGGTATCATTCCGCTCCCTTTAGCACAAACTCCAACTTAGATTTTCCCTATTTTTGCCCCTTGTATGCAAAGCGATAAAAGAAAAAACATCTACCTCGTAGCGATCATTTCAGTCTCAGTGATCGCCATTTCCATGAGCTTTTATTTCTATCAGGTATTTTTCAGCCCAAATGCCCTGATAGACTCCGACCAAAACTACATGTTGAAAATAGGAAGTAATGACACCTATAAGACTGTAGCTAACAGACTCTATGATGACCAAGTCGTCAATGATATGGTAAGCTTTGGTTTCGTATCTAAAATCCTTGACTATCAGGAAGGCGTAAAACCTGGACTTTACACCATCACTCCTAAAATGACCAATCTGGAGCTGGTCAAACTACTGCGCTCAGGCAGCCAAACCCCTGTCCGCATCACCTTTAACAACGTAAGGACCAAGGAAGATCTGGCAGAAAAGATCACCGCCAATCTGGAAATCACCAACGATCAGTTTCTAGACTTGATTCAAGATTCTGTCTATATACGGAAATTTGATTTTGAAGAGGAGACGATCATGAGCATGTTCATCCCCAACACTTATGAGCTGTGGTGGAATACCAGCGCTGAGGCTCTTTTTGACCGAATGTATAGGGAGTATAACAGTTTTTGGACGGACACCCGGAGACAGAAAGCAAGTCTGCTTGGCCTAAACCCTAAAGAAGTAAGTACCCTGGCCAGTATAGTGCAGGCAGAAAGCCAGAAGGCAGACGAGCGCCCAAAAATCGCCGGGGTCTATCTAAATAGACTGAGACTGAATATGCCGCTACAGGCTGACCCTACCTTAGTATTCGCTCTGGGGGATTTTGAGTTGAAGCGGGTACTTAACATACACAAGGAAACCGACAGCCCATACAACACCTACATGTATGCCGGCCTTCCCCCTGGCCCGATCAATCTTCCTGACATTAACTCATTGGACGCCGTGCTGAATGCGGAAAGCCACGCTTATCTTTATTTCTGCGCCAAGGAGGATTTTTCAGGATACCATGCTTTTGCCGTCACGCTTGCGCAGCATAATGCTAATGCCCGGAGGTATCAGGCGGCCTTAAATGCTGCCCAAATCTATTGACATGTACACTGCCCAGACCCAAATCCGAGTAAGGTACGCCGAGACTGACCAGATGAGTTATGTCTATTATGGCAACTATGCGATGTACTTCGAAGTGGCCAGAGTAGAAGCTATGCGCAGCGTGGGATTTAGCTATAGGGATATGGAGGAAGAAGGAGTGATGATGCCCGTACTGGAAAGTCATTTCCGCTATATAAAACCTGGCAAATACGATGAATTGCTCACCATCAAAACCCGTATCCCCTCCCTGCCAGGTGTACGGATCAGATTTGAATATGAGGTCTATAATGAACTGGAGGAACTGATCACAGAAGGCTGGACAATTCTGACCTTCCTCAAAAAAGAAAGTCATCGCCCCACCAGACCTCCACATAATTTGTTAGCTTTATTGGAAGGGTATTTTCAAGATGTAGGACAAAGTGATTAAAACAAAAATCCTTAGGTTAGAAGTCAGGCTGCTATGGCAAGCCAGAAAGCTAAAGAAAATCCATTTCGGAGACCCCGACAAAAATCTCTATGATCTGGGTAGGATTTTTTTGATTCAGCTGCGAAAAGACGACATTTTAGAGCGGGCCGGATCAATGGCTTTCAGCTACACCATAGCGCTTTTCCCCATGATTCTTTTTCTGCTGAATCTCATTCCCTATTTACAGGATATTTTCCCCTATATCACAACAGAGAACATCCTCACCTTTACCCAAGAGATCCTGCCGGAAGAAATTTATATTCAATCTGAGGGAACGATCATGGATATTGTATCCAAGCCACGTCAAAGTCTGCTTTCATTGGGCTTTTTCTTTGCCCTTTTTGCCTCCACACAAGGAGTGGTGTCCATGATGAACTCCTTTAACTCTGTATATCAGACCAAAGACAACCGGGGCTTTTTACAAAGTAGGGGGATAGCTGTAAGCATCGTGCTTGTACTGGCCCTGACGGTGATTACCGCCAGTTTGGTGATGATTGTGGGCGGGGTAATCATCCGCAGACTAGATGAGATGCAGGTGTTCAATTCAGGGTTTATGTATTTCTTATTCTCTAGTCTGAAATTCCTTATCCTGCTGTTTATGTTTTACATCACCACAGCGTTTATTTTTAGGTTTGCCCCAGCTGTTCATGACAAATGGAAATTCTTTTCTGAAGGAGCCAAATTGGCCGGTCTCCTGATCACATTAGGATTTTATGGTTTCACTTTTTACCTGAACAATTTTGCAAGCTATAATAGGCTCTATGGCTCGATCGGAACATTGATCGCACTGATGCTATGGCTGCTTATCACATCTATCATCATTCTGGTTTGTTTTGAGGTGAATGTGAGTCTGGATTTGATAGAGGAAAAGAAAAAGCATAAGGGGAATGCAGGGATTGAGGAGTTGGTTCGGGAAGAAAAAAAAGCTATTTCTGAATAAGTTCCCGTTCTGTAATCAAACGTATCTGACAGGCTAGATCCCCCATTTTAAGATTGAAAGCACCTAAATCAAGGTAGGCCACAAAAAATTAAATCAAAAACAATCAGCAAGTTAGCATAAAAATCCTGTAGAGGTTTTGTAAAAGTTTACTTTTCTCCTACTTTTGCAATCCAAATCAGGCACAAACCTGATAACGACCTAGAGGAATGGCAGAGCGGTCGAATGCGGCGGTCTTGAAAACCGTTGTACCGAGAGGTACCGGGGGTTCGAATCCCTCTTCCTCTGCACCACAAAACCCTAACTATCTGAAATATTGATAGTTAGGGTTTTATTTTTAGATCAGTAGCGATTTTGTTATATAAGGGATCAGTCAGAATATCTGGGGAGCTGTTCATTTTAAGCATAGATATTTGATAGTCTGAACAAGAATTCAATGTTGGTGACTCCTTTGAACTGAACCCTGACTGTTTTTATATTGAATGATTCTGCTGATGAATTTGTGTTCATATTTTAAAAAAAAACCGGGAACTGTCATACCTGCCTTGCTTTTGCACTGAGGCAAGTTTTATGCATTTTCAAAGCCCCAGTTTTATTCAATAAAGCAAAATCCCCCTAGAGCAATATCATTCGTTCCATAGGAACGATTGGTCGGTAGGGCTATGTGCATTGGTTCCATTATCGTTCCGTAGGAACGTTTGGTGAAAATCCCCCAGCTTTCAGGGTTGATCCTCCATCCCTCTTAATATCCTTAGCTACTCAAACAAATATCACAATATATTATGAAAATAGTGTAGATGAACACAAATCCAACCCGCCAATCAGCATATTTCACACTATAGTATGATTATTGTTTCTTTTTATGAAATCGCACCCTATATTTGATAAAAATCACATTATAATGACAATTGAAGAGATCGGGACCGCAATTAAAAAAAGGAGACAGGTTTTGGGACTTATACAACCTGACCTTGCTGAGATGGCTCAGATAAGTATCAATACACTTTATAAGATCGAACGTGGCGAAGCAAACCCCTCAGTGAAGGTGCTGAACAAGCTAGCAGAAGTTCTGGGTTTAGAATTATCTATCGCAGTGAAAAAGTTGCTTTAATCTATGAGAAGTGCAAGAGTACTTAGGAATGGCGAACTTGTAGGAATCCTTGTGAAATCCAAGCAAGGTAACTATACATTCACTTATGATGATGCCTGGTTTGATGATCCGAAAAAAGCCGCAGTCAGTCTTACCCTCCCAAAATCAGCAAAAGAATATTCCTCAGACCATCTCTTCCCTTTTTTCTTCAATATGCTCTCAGAAGGCGTGAACCTTAAGTTACAGGCAAGGCAATACCAAGTTGACGAAGATGATTTCTTTTCCCTTCTACTACTTACTGCAAATTCTGACACCATAGGAGCTATTACCATCGAACCTATCCATGACTAACTCAACTTACAGTAAAGACCTTTTGAACTGCCCTGGCACACTGGCTGAAGGTTATCAGACCTATAGTCCAGTATGTCTAAGGCAACTTTTCAATGGGAAGAAGACATCCCATATCCTTCCTTATGAAAGTCATAATCCAAGCGAGGATCAAGAGCTTGCGAAACTTATCGCCAACCGGAAAAGAATATCGATATCAGGAGTTCAGGAAAAGCTATCTGTACTGTGGGACAAAGGACAAATTCGATTAACCTCGGAAGGAGAACAAGGGACTTACATACTTAAACCTATTCCCAGGGACCTGGATAAAATTGATCAGGTACCTGCGAATGAACATTTGACCATGCAGATCGCTAAGCAGGTGTTTAAGCTAAAGGTCGCTGAGAATGCCATGATATTTTTTGAGAACGGAGAACCAGCCTATATCACCAAACGATTCGATATTGATTCCGTGACATCAAAAAAACGGGGGAAGGAAGACTTTGCTACTCTTGCAGGTAAAACGAAAGAAACCGATGGTAATGAATTTAAATACAACTACAGTTACGAAGGGATAGCCTCGTTAATTAAAAAATATGTTGCAGCCTACCCGGTTGCACTTGAAGAATTCTTCAAGCTCGTAGCATTTAATTTTCTTTTCTCAAATGGAGATGCTCACCTGAAGAACTTCAGTTTGTTAGAAACGCCTCAGGGTGACTACCAACTAAGCCCAGCTTATGATTTGGTGAACACAAGGATTCATGTCAAAGATCCTGAATTAGCTCTAAAAGATGGTTTGTTTGATAATGACTATTACACTGAAAGTAATGAGGCAAATGGTTTTCTCGCTTATGACGATTTCTTTGAATTTGGAATTAGGATCGGATTAGTAGAGTCGAGAGTTCGTCGAATTCTAAATGAATTATCAACTCGTAATCCAGAAGTAGAGTCAATGATCCAGCGAAGTTATCTTAGTAATGATGCAAAGAAGATTTACAAAGCCACCTACGTGGAAAGATTAAATTTGTTGAATTACTCCTTTCTGAAATTGAAGACAGCCTTTTCTATTCAATAGAGGCCGATTTTCTAAGTTCGGCCTCTATTTTTTTCGGCTCAGGGAAGCACAAAAAGACAACCAACACGGTATATGCTTTTCCTACAGCAGACATGAACTGTTTAACCCGAAATATTTATGAAAATGGAGGGGCTCCGAGCTCCCACCTATATGATGTCCAGGTTTGGGTTTTGCGAATTTGCGCCTGTCTTGAGCAGACAAATTAATCTCCAAATTTAAATCGTGCCATATTCAGGCTGTCAAAATCTTCGATTTGTGACAGTTTGGAAAGGCTACCAATCGCCAAATCATACCAGGTTTCTTCAAAAACCTCATCTCCCGATTCTTCCGTATATTCATTCACATTTACCCGCTCCAGTTTTCTCTGGGTAGAAAAGTTGATGCTGGTTTCCCGGTTGACTATAGGGCCATAATTTTGACTGGCGTCAAAACCGATCAACTCAAAATCATTGTTTTGATACCGGAAGGTATAGGTCCAATACCCATATCTGCCATGTGCATAATGCACATACAAATTGCCTTTATCGGCATTGGCCGATAATTCCGGTGCGTAATAAACACCCCCATCTTCATTCTCAGACGAAAAGCAATCTAAGTTTTTTACAACAGGCTCGTATCGGTCATTTGTATGAAAGAGTACAATGATGCCCCGACGGTTCTTGTCAACGATATCCCCAAACTGATTTTCAGCAAAGCCTTTTTTATCAGTCCCTTTTACAATCAGAATACAATCTTCCTGTCCGTCTTTGTTGAGATCGCCGTAGGATTTTTCAAAAAGGACATAGCCTTCAGGGATAAAGTCAGCAAACTGTTCATCCGTTTGACAAAAAGCAAATTGAAGGAAGGTCAAAAAGTAAAAAAGTGTCAGTACAGTTGAATAAACCGTTTTCATAGGAAATGATTTTTCATAAAACTACGAAGACAAGTTTGAGTAGAAAAGCACAGCTTTATATCAGTTTTGTTTTTCCTGAATGAAGAGCCCGCAGAAGTTGGCATAGTCAATAAGGTAGAAGAACGCTATAAAAATGGAACTATTAGTGAAAAAATCATCACAAAAGAACCACTCTATACGTCGGAAAATGAACGTTACATAGAAAAAACGACACTAAATTACTATGAGAACGGCAAAAAGAAAAAGGAACTGATATTCCGGAACAACGAGGAAAAGACAGGTGAGGCATACAATATATTGCGCAAGTTTGACCAAAACGAAACGCTTACTTCTGAACGAAGAATGTACTACGATACATCGAAAAAAAACCATATGATTTCAATTGCGGAATACAGGAACGGGAAAAAAATAAGTGAGGATGTAGAAGAAGTGCCAACTATCTCACCACCCGATACTAAATAGGGCAGGAATACTACGAAAAAGGATTTCTGACTGAAAAACAGAAACTTATTTCATATAATGGAAACTATGAGTCATTTATAGGCTCGCTTTTTACATCCCTATTAAAATTATAAACAACTGACTTTCAGTACTATGATTAGTTTTCACAAAAGTCTGACTCCTGAGAGAATCACAGGAAAGACTTTTTTTCATCCGGCATTGTGATTCCCGGATATTCAGCGCTTTCCTTTTTTCATATTCCCAAGTAAAATCAATAGGCAAACTTCCAAAGTTTTTTCCTTGATGCTCTTTCTACTTTCTGGCAGAAATTGTTGCTCTAAAAATCCTCAGCTTTTCAGATTTGAGAAAAGCTGAGGATCAGGAAGGGTTCTAAAAGCAAATTTGTCGTTTTCTTCCTCCCAAAAAAGAAGAATTGAGGGCATAATGGTTTTCAGAATGGACTTCTGATCTATAAAACATATGTATCATAGAAGGGGGTAACTACATAAAACCCCCATTTTCGAAGTCAAAATGGGCTTAATTAGCGCATTAAAGGCTTCGACTTTCATGCCTTCGGCAGACTGGCTGCTACCAATGACGTATTTAAATGTTGTGTCACCCTGAGCGGAGTCGAGGATCCTTTGACTCCGCTCAGGGTGACCTAACGTTGTTCCTAAATCCCTTTCCGTCATTATTCTTTTGTAAATTCTTAATTTTTCTTACTCAGCCTGACAAGAAAACTTACTTATGAGACAGCCCCGTTTTACAAGCAGTTATTTTAAACTGAATTCTCCATTGAATTAAGTGGAATCGATAGGTTTTCTACACACGCATCAACCGAACCTTCATACCTTTTCTTCTGTCATTAAACCTAGTCCACCCGATTCCCTTTGGTATCAATGTAGAAAATCTCTTCACCTACATACACTTCAGCTTTTCCGGTTTCGTCAAAATCAAAGGCGTAATCATACTTTAATGGGATAACTAATTTACCTTTTGTGTCGATATAGCCGTAAAAATCGCCTAGCCTAGCAGCAGCCATTCCGTTTTTAAAACTAGAGATATAATCATAACTGGCAGAGAGCACTATTTTCCCTTTTGAATTAAGTATGCCATATTTTTCTGCCTCCTCAAAAATGATCCTGTTCTCAGAACTACTATAAAGATAAGTATATTTACAGGGCACTATTAGTTTCCCTTTTTTGCTTACCAGACCGTACTGGTAGTTTTCCGAATCAGCTACCACGGCCACTCCGTCAAAAAATGAATAGTAAAACCCAAACTGATGTGGGATTACAAGCTTTCCATTTTTGTCCTCAACACCATAAATTTCATCATATTCATTCATCTTTTTTACAGCCCATCGGTGGCCGTTTTCAAACTCGGTATCTTCTTCATAATACCCAGCAATGGAAAGATCTTCATCCATTGTAAAATAATCTTCCCAATCTACAATCTCATAGTCTTCAGGGACATCAAACAACGAGGTGGGTACAGTTATCTCTTCAACTGAGGTGGCTACTATCCCAAAAGTAAAAGAATCAAAAGTAGAATTAATGGCTAAAGCCGCACCGGGTATATCATTCAAATAGTCATACTCCTTATAGTAATACATGGGAATTTCCTCTGCATACCATACAGTAATGGAAATATCCTCTGTTCCATTTTTTTCCTCTTCGTCCAGATCATCCCCAAACATCAGATCATCCCGATCAAAAGAAATGATTGCCTGCTTTACCGGTATTCCGGCAATGGTTTTTACTGAATCTGTATAAGTTATCTTCTGTCCAAATGTTTCCTCATCACTGGCTTCAACAGCAGCATCAATATAAGATTGACCCCAATAATTGAATGTTTTGTAAGCCTTTTTGGAATCGTCGTCTAATGTATAAGCCTGATCGGATGATTTGTCAATAAGGTGGATTTCATTTTTTAGGAATTGTTCCTCTACCCGAATTCGGTTGCCACTCACATAAATAGTACTTATAATTTCGTCGGGACTGAACATCTTCATGAACTCCATTATGGCCGGAACGGTCTCTTCATAAATGCCGTCTTCATCCATGGTTTCCTTCTTTTCTACACTCACATTAAGGGTAAACTGAATCTTGTAGGCAGGAATTGTTTCCGTGGAACCGGTCTGGCTCCACGCCACCTGGTTCATACCAAATAACATTAAAAGAATAAGCATCATCCGGTTGGGTTTTGATGCATTCAAAGTTGAAATTGTGTTCTTCATAAGATTTATACTACTGATCGATTGCCACAAAAGTAATACAAACCACTTCGTTGTAATCTAACTGAAAACAGGGGTTTTTGATTAAAAACCCTTGTCCTTCACTTACTATTTATAGGTGTACTTCCAATTGCGACAGTATCCAAAATAATACCTGTCAAACTCTAAGTTGCAGTGGCTGTGGTCAGTTGACTGTCGTCTGTTACCAATAACACGCTACAAATCACTTATCAAATTGGTCTGCCGGAAAAAAAGCGGATAATCATATCAAATTGTATTCTGTCGCCAGTTTTATTACTGTGGGCATACTGTTTGCCCCAAATTTTTCGATCAGATTTTTTCGGTGTGACTCCACAGTGTGTGGGCTTATAAACAATTGGTCTGCAATCTGAGCTGATGTTTTTCCATCGGCAATGAGTTTTAGTATTTCCTTTTCCCTCCGGGTTACGATGGGTATGGTGTTGGGTTCAGAAACGTCGGAATTGTAATAAATGGCTTTTGATTGTTCACAAAGATACAATTCACCATTCATCACACCGTGAATGGCATCTATGATTTGGTCTGCCAGGGAATTTTTTAAGACATAGCCATTCACTTGGTTTTGCAATGCGCTGCCTATTACCGCTTTTTCATTATGCACACTGAGGATGATGATTTTCAAATCAGGATACCTATCGCGCAATTGCCTGCTAAGCTCAATACCGCTTCTGTCAGGAAGGTTGATGTCAAGCAAAATCAAGTCGGGCACTTCATTTTTCAATGCGGCCAGTGTATCATTTGCATTGCTGAACAGTCCCAATAGTTGCATTCCCTCTTTGCTTTCAATCAGGTTTTTGAGTCCTCCCAATACAATGGGATGATCGTCTGTAATGTATATCTTGATCATGGGTGTGAAAATTAGTCGATTGGGCAGTTTACAATGACCGATGTTCCTGTGCCTTGTTCACTATCAATATGCAATGAACTGTTTAAAATCTCTAAACGGGCTTCCAGATTAGCCAAACCAAAACTTCCTTTCCGGGAAATATTTGCAGGGTCAAAACCACAGCCATCGTCTTCTACAGTCAAAAAAAGCAGGTTTTCACGCATTTGTAAATCCACCAAAATATGGGAAGGCTTTGCGTGTTTTAGGGCATTGTTGATCAGCTCCTGTGCCACCCGGTAAATCGCCACCTGCGTGTTTTGTTTGAGTATGTTTTTTTGATAATTAATCACTTGGTAGCTGATGTTTACCCCTGTTCGCTTTAGCGACAGACAATACTCTTTGAGGGCTTCATCCAGCCCATATTTCAGGAGAAGTTCGGGTACCATATTTCGGGCAATACGCCTTAGCTCATCCACTGCTTGGTCCAGTCTGTCCAAGGTGTTTTTGAGCAGGGTTTTGTCAGGTTGGGTTTCTGAAGCATTCAGTCCGCTTGAGAGCTCTATTTTCACTCCCGAAAGCAACCCTCCCAGCCCATCGTGTAAATCTCTGGCTAGGCGTGCACGTTCGTTTTCCTGCCCATCGACCATTGCAGAAAGGATGGATATCTTATGTTCTTGCTTGATTTTGTCAATTTCGAGTTGATGTAACTTTTGTTGTTGCAATAGGGATTTTGCACGCTGCCGGTATGCCGCCAGCAAAAATAACAAGGCAATAAAAATAGCAATAGAGAGCAGAATGTATATCAGATTCAGTTTTTTACGCTGAATGATCTGTTCATTCAAATTGGTGAGTTTTTGCTCTTTCAATTCAGATTCATAACGTACTTCCAGCTCATTGGCAACAGCCATTTTTTCACTGTCAAACCGCTGTTTGTACAACTCTACATATTTCTTATAGAAAACCAGTGCCTCAGAAAAGTCCTTCTTTTCTTCATAAATATCAGACAGTGACAAGTAAATTTGCGCGAGAACAGTGTTGTCCGGCAGTTCTTCCGCCTGAATGTAATAGGCAGCCTGTGACAAGTAGTTTACTGCGTCATCCGGTTTATTATCGAGTTTGGCATATTCGCTCATAATGCCATAAGCTCCCGCTACCACCGAGTATTGTTTGGTTTCCATTCCTTTTTTCAAAGCAATGTTTGTGTAGTACAGGGCGCTGTCTCTATGGATTTCCGGGTAGAATTCTGAAAACAAATTTGCCAGTCCAATTGCATTCACAGGCAATTGTGAAGAAACGGAAGTTTTACCCTGATTTTGCATCAAAACATCCACAGACTGCCTGTAGTAATACTGTGCGGAATCCAGGTCAATTATGTTAGTGGGTTTGGCTCTATAAGCCGTTTCAAAAGTGTAGGCAAGCGATTGGAGGGAAAAACTAACCGCATCTATATTCCCGGAATGTTGTGCCGCTTGTAGGCTCAACTTTGCATATTTTTTCATTTGGGCAAAATCATTCCACAGGGCATAAATGCTATACATCTCGTTGTAAATAGAGGCTTTTACCCTAAGATCATCTGCTGTGGTGCTGTTTTCATAAAATTGAAGCGCAATGATAAAGTTTTCTACCGCCTGGGTGAGGTTGTTATTACGGTAATCGAGCCACCCTCCAGCATACCAAACATATCCTTTTACACTTGGGTTTTCGATTTTTTCTACCAGCGTGAAAGCTTCTTTATAAGTACTTTCTGATTCATCCAGATTTCCGTCAATGCGCAGCTGTATGGCTTTTATGGCCAAAGTTTTGGCAAGGTACTGCTTGTCTCCTTCCGATTTAGAAAGCCTTATAGCTTGATCCAATAACCGGGCAGCTTCTTCTTTCTCACCGTTGAAAAATAAATGTGCGGCCAATTGTCCCTGAATCAGGATTTGGTCGCCCGCAGCAAGTGAGGGGTTGTGAAGTATCTGTTCTAAGGAGTCTTTAACCGATTGCCCCGCTGAATCATAAACACCAAAAAGACAGAAGAATAAAACGGTTAAAAGCCGACTAAAATTTAAGTAGATGCTTTTCATCCGTTTATTGTTTTGAAGTATAGTGTATGAACTGAAATAAAATCCATCAAAAATAGTCCTTACATCTATACTTCAGAATAACTGTAATCAGGGATTTTTAAACTAGCCTCAGCCATACCATCTTCTACGTTGGCCTCATTCGAGGTATAAGCACACAGCTTCACTCGGCCGCCTTTAGGTCTGGCATACCTGAGACTTTTTCAGCAAGCCCTAAATAATGTATTTGGGGCTGCTGGATTTTCTTTCTTTGCTTTCACACGCTTTGCAGGTACCTTCTGCCAAAATGTTCAGCTCTTCAATATTCATTTTCTTCAATTGTTGCAAATACGCTTTTGGTAACTCAGGCAACTCCACGACATCATTACAGGTTTTGCATTTGTAATGCGGATGAACATGCGAATTCTCCTGTAAAGCGTGCTTATCAAAAAAATAACTTACAGCTCCTTTACAGTCGATCAATTTACAGAGAATGTTCTTGTCTGAAAAAGCCTGGAGTATGCGATACAAACTTACACGGTCAATTTTGCCTTTAAACACCCGTTCTAAATCAGCATGAGTCAACGCGCTTTTGGATTTAATGAAATAGTCAAGCACATCACATCGGTGAGAAGTGATGCGAAACGAGAGGGTTGTTAAAATTTCACGTGCTTCCATCATTCATTTTTCCAAAAATTCTAATGTCTGTGATTTTATATTAACCGCCCTGTAAAAACAGGCTTTTCGGTTTTTCCCAAATTGATTGAACGTGTGGCAAACCCCTCCTTTTTTGAGGGTGACTTTAAATACCAAAGCATCTTGGTCACAGTCAATCAGTACCTCATCCAATTGCAGGTAATTGCCTGAACTTTCTCCTTTGATCCATAATTGATCACGGGATGTACTATAAAAGGCAGCAACCCTAGATTGAATAGAATAGTCAAAGGACTCTCTGCTGACAGAAGCAAGCATCAATATCTGGCCGGAACTGGATTCCTGCACTGCCACAGGCAATATTCCATTTCGCTTCTCAAACTGAGGCATGATCTGACTTGTCTCTTCTAATTCCACTAGCTTCGTAATTACTCTATTTTGATTGAGGCCTGAAAACTTTTATATGTCCTTCGTCAGTTTCAATAAAAGCTCCCTCTATTAAATCTATACAATATGGAATGGCAGGAAATACGGCGCTCATACACTCTTCTATAGCAGCGGGTTTTCCAGGGAGGTTGACGATCAGTGAGTTTTTGTAAATACCCGCTGTTTGTCTTGATAAAATAGCAGTAGGTACAGATGCTAAACTTACCTTTCGCATCAATTCCCCAAACCCGGGCAGCAGCTTATCGCATACATTTTCCGTTGCTTCTACAGTTACATCCCTCTTGGCTGGCCCTGTTCCTCCTGTGGTGAAAATCAGACAACATTGAGATGCATCTGACATTTGTATCAATTCTGTCTCAATAAGTCCCTGTTCGTCCGGAACTATTTTGTAAACAGCTTCCCATTCACTGGAAATGTAGTTATGTAGCACTTCCAGGATAGCTTTTCCTGAGCGATCAGCATAGGTTCCAATGTATGCACGATCCGATACAGTTAATACTCCTATTTTTATAGACACTTTATTTAAACTCATTTTCTAAGATTTTTAGGTACAGGATCATGCCCTTGAGTTCCCCAAGGATGGCACTTGCTCAGACGTTTTGCACCCAATGTCACACCCTTGATCACTCCCCATTCCTGTATAGCTTCAATCGTATATTGGGAACAGGTTGGCTGATGCCTGCAATTCTGCCCCAATAGCGGTGAGATGAACCATTGATAGCATTTGATCGGCAGTATAAACAGTTTTTTGATCATGACTTTTCGAAGTCCTTATAAAGCAAACTCGGTTGGATCCCGTCGTTATTCTGATATTTGCCAGACTGATATTTCTCATATTCCCCTTCGATCGTATGGAAATATATCTGGCAGATCTCCACATTAGGATAGATGATTAGAGGTTGGATCACAAAGATCTCCAGCGTCCAAAACCCGGCAAACCCCACATCCCCAAAGCCGGCTGTCACATGAATAAACATGCCTAAACGACCAATACTGCTACGCCCCTCAAGCATGGGCACATAGGTATCCGTTTTAGTATATTCCGTAGTCCTGCCTAGATACAGTTTGTTCGGTTCTAATAAGAATCCACTTTCAGGAATAGTAACCCGCTCGGTAGGATTAGGCAACTTCATATCCAATTGCATATTACTGTACACCAGCAATTCCTGATGCAATCTGAGGTTATAGCTATTGGGATTCAGCTGCTTTTCATCATAAGGCTCTATGAAAATTGTATCGTTAATGTGTTTCTTAATTTCTTTTCCGCTTAAGATCATAACAGCAGTGAATCTGAATTTTAATAGTGTATAAAAGCCACTGCAAGCCATTCAGTGCATAGGAAAAAAATGCTACTCTTCGAGGTTTTTCAAGGAAAGCCGAAAACTGACTTTGTGAAAACCTATAAGTAAAGTTAATTCCTGGAACAAAAGGACTTAATCTACGCAGCTTTGTTGCAAGGATAACGATTCCCGTAAATTAATGCAACATTGTTGCGATAATTAAAAATGCATTGTTCCGAAAGTTTCCTGCTACGATAAGTAGAAACACGGGAAAAAAAATGGACAAATAACCAAGCCTCCTTTTATCGGATCGCTGCTTAAATCGATTAGCTCAATAACCCTCACTAGGAAACCTTAGCTTTTTATAGAAAAATAAAAGGGAAATGCGACAAACCGCATTTCCCTTTTCAACTCATTAAAATTTTAACTCATCCCTCCCACGGGCCCGTGATCGCCAGCGTGAGCCCTACGTGCTGAATATTCACAAAGAGTGTTTTACCGCTTGGAGAAAAGCAAGCACCGGCGAGTTCTGATTCATAGCCTACATTCAAACCCAGATGATAAACTTCCCCCTTAGAAGTAATACCAATCAGTCGGGGATGTTTATCATCCTCACACAGCACAAGATCTCCCCAAGGAGCCACGGTGAGATTATCACAGGCACGCAAAATCTCTTTATCATTTGGCTCCGAAAACAATTCAAGAAGTCCTCCACCTGCTTGATCCCCCTTCTTTTCATCGGCTGAAGGAATATACCTGAATACTTGCCCCTGCTTTTCCTTGCCTCCATTGGTACAGGCAAAATAGACCTCGTCATTGCCATACCACATACCTTCTCCCCTGGCAAATCTCGCTGCACCCTGGGCAAAACCTCTGAGTCTAAGATCATCTTCCTCAGGATCGGTATTCTCAAGATCGATCCATTCTACTTCAAGTGGCTTTCCGGTTTTGATAGTCTGAGCTTCCCAGTTTCTTGTATCAAATCCCTCTTCTCCTTTTATACTAAGTGCCTGAAGCTTGCCTCCTGCACGCAGATTGCCTGGTTCGTTAGGGATAAAACGATAGATAAGGCCATCCCCCCTGTCTTCGGTGAGATACACCAACCCACTGTCCGGATCGACTGCCACAGCTTCATGGTTGAATCTGCCCATGGTCTTCAACGGCACAGGCTCGGCAAGCATCGCAGAATCAGAGACAGGCACCTCAAATACATATCCATGATTTTGCTCATTTACTCCTTCCAGCTTACTGTCAAAAGTCTCCTCGCAGGTAAGCCAGGTTCCCCAAGGGGTGGGCCCTCCTGCGCAATTACGTATAGTTCCTGCCAGGGAAAGGTACTGGTACTCTATTTCCTGTGTATCTTCATTGAACACAAAGGTGGAGGTGCCACCCAAACTCGGTTTTTTGCCATAGCCCCTATCGTAAATATCGGCCTCAGATAGCTGCTGAAGCTTAGCATTATCGATTCCAAACGGCCCGTTTTCAAGATCGTCAGAGGAAATCTCATGATTTCTCACCACTATTACCCTGCCGTCTTTTCCCGCAAAGGCAGCCATGGCGTCGTTTCGCCCAGGCGAAAGAAAGCCGTCATCCATAAGTTCTCCAGACCTTGAGATGATTTTATAAGAAAAGCCTTTCGGAAGGTTGAAGATACCTTTTGGGTCTTCTAGCAGTGGACCATATTTGTTATAAAGTGAAGTGTTATTTCCAGCAAATGCGGAATTACCTGTAAAATACCTTAACCCCATAAAACCCACACTCACCATTAATGAGTTTTTTATAAAGGTTCTTCTTCCTGAATTTTCTTGTTGCTGCTCAGATTTCATTTGTGCCGTTGTTAAGTAACTTTTAAATGGCTCGAAATTAAAGTTACCTTTTTTAATACAGATGAATGAAGCGTTACCATTATGTGAATAGGGATGAACGGTAGTCCACTAAAAGGCTGTCCCGGCAAAGAATTGCTTTATTTCTCTCACGGTAGCTTCCAGATCATCATGGTGAAGATTATGACCTGTACCTTCCAGGTGTAGAAGCTTGATTAAATTCAAGCCTTGGACTGCTGATTCATTAGCTTCCTTTGCCTCTGCCGAGGCATCAGCTTTCAGAATAAGGGAGGGTACAGCAATTTTTGCCAATGCACCTTCAGTCCTCATCGTACCGCTCATTGCCTGTTGGGTTTCAGGAGTATAGGCTCCATGATACTGTTTCTTGGATAGCGCCCAGTATTGGATGTCTAGGCTATCCCATTTGGGACTTTGTCTTTTCCCCAATTCTACTAGCTCTTCAAAGGAATAGTTGTTTTGTTTGACCAGCGTTTCTGGGTCTCCAAACATAGTTACAGAAATCTTCTTGGGCTCCTGCTTTTGGACTGGTTCTTTTTTTTCAGGTGTTCTAGGCGTTGTGGGTCTGCTAGGTCGTGGATTATCACCACTTGGCCTGGAAAGAAACGGATCCAACATCACAATCGTACTGGCAAGTTCAGGATACTCAGCCCCGATTCTCATCACCGTTGCCGCTCCCATAGAGTGTCCCATAAGTATGGGCTTCTCAAACCCCATAGTCTTCACAAAACCCACCACATCTTTTACCAACGTCTCCCCATCGTCACTTTGTGTAAAAGGATCTGATAGGCCATG
>CBFGUY010000041.1:0-26467 GCA_965651895.1 uncultured Algoriphagus sp.
TATCCAAAGTCTCACCGTCTCCTATTGGGATGGGGAATTCACTTATGGTGGTTTCTATGGTATAATCATTAAGGATATTTCCAGTGGAAGTCTCCATCAAACCTATTCTCAGGAAGCTCTTTATCTGTGTGTCGCTTTCCCAATAGCTGGGTGAGTCAAAGATCACAGGATCCGTTCTTTCCCAATTTCCTGTCCATGCCAAGTCCCCTAAACTAAGTGCCAAGAGATAGGGTATGCCCAATTCAAGATGAATCTTTGACCGCTGTATTGGATCATTGACATCCTTGATGCCCGCATTGAGGAGTTCGTAGTCCATCTGATCATAGAGAGTTACATTGGTAAACCCTTTATCCTTGAAGGTTTTTAAAATCATTTCTTCCAAACTATTCTGTTGGGCAGTCGAAAGTTTACGAAAGCCTTCTTGCCAGTTGAGTGGGAGTAGTAAAATGCCATCGGTCTGACTCAGGCAGATATGACATTTGATTCGAGGATAGATTTTAGTAGAAGTGCAGGCAGAAAAAGACACTATAATGATTAGTGTAAAAATTAATTTTCTCAATGTAGGTCGAGGGGTTTTTAGTTTCAGATGTAAAACTAATCACAATTGAATGAGAACAGATGTAATGTTCTTCATAAATCCAACCAATATTCGCTAAAATGGAATTAATCAGCTAATTTTTATCGGATTAAGCACCATTTATAATGAGAATAATGTGTTTTATTTTGGTCTTACTGCTTGCGGGCGGAAAGGTTTTTTCCCAAGGAGAAATAGATTCCTTAAAGACCATACTTTTTGAACCAGGTCTTCACGACACCACGAAGATTTCAGTATATAACGAACTTGCATTTTATTTTGCTTCCCGTGATCCGGAGCAAGGACTGAATTATGCCGATTCTGCCTTATCACTTTCCAGAAAAATCGGTGTGGTATCCCTGGAGGCTACAGCTTACAATAATCAGGGAGTAAATTATTGGTATATGGGGGCGGATAGTATGGCACTCATATCCTATCAAATGGCTTTGGGGATTTTCCAGGATTTGGAAAACAGGCGAAGGGAAGCTATCGCATTCAATAACATGGCACTTATTTCGTATAACCGGGAAGATTATGCCCGTGCTTTGGACTATCACCGACAATCGGAAGTAATATTCAGGGAGCTGGGTCTTCAAAAGAATCTGATTAGCAGTCTATCCAACATCGGAGTGGTATATCTGGCTTTGGCGGATTACCCTAAGGCTCTAGAGATGTTTTTGGAGGCATATTCCCAAACCAATGAAGATGACGCTGTTATTCGAGGAAATCTATTGTCTAATGTGGGATTGGTGTATAAAAACATGAATAGGCTTGATAATGCCCTTGATTACCAGACACAAGCCTTGAAGGTTTTTCAGGATAATCTGCTGAAGCAGGAAGAAGCCAATGCATTGGCAAATTTGGGAAACATTTTTCAGCAGCTTGGAGATTTGCAAAAGTCAGACAGTTTGCTGACTAGAGCTTTGACTATCAACCTGGAAATAGGAAATTCCCGAAGAATAGCCTCGGATTATTCTAATCTTGGGATTTTATATAGGTCATCTGGCCAATTGAGTAAAGCAGAGGCATCATTTACTCAGGCTATGCGGCGTTATGAAGAATTAGAGGATAAAGTCAATTTATCCCTGGTGAATTTGGAGCTTTCGACCTTGGAAATTGATAAAAACCCCTACAATCCTGATTTGGGTCGTGTGCTGGCCTTACAGCAGGAGGCTCTGTTGCTTGCTGAAGAAGCCCAGTCCGTTCTAAGGAAACAACTAACGCTGGAGGCAATATCTGAGACTTACCAAAAGTTGGGAAATCCTTCAAAAGCCCTTGAGACCTTCAAAGAGAGTGTGGTTTTGAGGGACAGTATATTTAATGATGAAAACAATAAGAAGTTACTCAGACTACAAATAGAATACGATGTCAAAGCTAAGAATGCAGCGGTTTTGGCGGAAAATGAACTGGAAAAAGAGCGGTTGAGATCTGAAAATGAAGCGGAAAGTTTCCGTGCCAAAATCTATTTGATCATCTTGTTTTTCGTGGTGGTGCTACTTTGTGTTGGGTACTACTTGCTACGCAAGAGGACTCAGGTGCGACAGGTTGTTTATCAGCGTAAGATCGCCGAATTGCAGCTGAAATCACTTCAAGCTCAGATGGATCCTCATTTTATTTTCAATGCGTTGAATTCCATCAGTACTTTTCTCCTGAAAAACCGCACAGAAGATGCGGATTTCTATCTAGGGAAGTTCGCCAAGCTGATACGTATGATTTTGGAATCCTCTGAGCAGCGATTGATCCCGTTATGTGATGAAATGGAACTGCTGGAAGCGTATGTCAGCATAGAAAGTATGCGGCTCGGGAAGGCGATAAGTCTTCGCTGGGAATTGGCTGAAGGATTAGACGGGGAGGAGGTTTTGGTTCCGCCCATGCTGCTCCAGCCTTTGGTGGAAAACAGCATTTGGCACGGGTTCTCCAAGGTGGATCACAAAGGTGAGATTGTGATCAAAGTCCAGGCTATCTCCGGCTCCTTGCATTTATCGGTGATTGACAATGGCAAGGGTATATCTGATGCGCAAGGAGAAGTTGGAGGGGATCCCAAGCATCAGTCTATGGCCTTGAAGATTGTGCAGGAAAGAATAGAATTGCTCGGGACAAGTCAGGCCAGGAGCCATGTAAATTCTATATCTTGGAGATCCTTGGAGACAGGTTTTCAGGTTGAAATGGTAATACCGGATTTTTCAGGCGTATGATCAAAGCAGTTATAATTGAAGATGAGCAACAGGCCTACGAAAGGCTGAGACTATTAATAGAACGCAATCATTCTGATCAGGTGAAGTTGATCGCTTATGGTAGATCATCGGAAGAGGCCTTGGGGATTTTGCGGTCAGAGAAGGTGGATTTGGTGTTTTTGGATGTGGAGTTAGGCGGGAGCAATGCCTTCGAAATGCTTCGTTTGCTCGATAAAATTCCTTTTAAGATCATTTTTACCACAGCCCATGAGCGTTTTGCCCTACGGGCCATCAAGTTTTCGGCTCTTGATTATTTGATGAAACCCGTAGATCCGGCCGAACTGTCAGTTGCGATCAGCCTATATATAGCCGAGGGTCGAGATTTGGCATTATCGGAAAAACTTGACAATATCATCAGCCATTATACTGAAGGCTCTACGCGGAAAAAAATCGGATTGCCTACGCTTTCCGGGATTGAATTTGTGATGATTGCAGATATTATCCGCTGTCAGGCAGATGTGAATTATACCCACTTTTTTCTTCGTGACGGCAGGAAGATTTTGGTGTCCAAGACGCTAAAGGAATTTGAGGCGCTCCTCTCTGGGTTCCAATTTTTCCGGATCCACAATTCTCATCTGATCAATCTTCAAGAAGTGAAAAGCTACCAGCGAGGTAAGGGGGGTGTGGTGCAATTAATTGACGGCTCGGAACTGGAAGTGGCTCAGCGGAGAAAAGAAGGCTTGATGGAAGCACTGAGGAAGATTTGATCCTAGTGTGCAGTAGTTCAGGAAGCAAACTCCAAAATCTTGCTTTTGTACCATTCCAGAAGTTGAGGAGCAGAAATGGGTATTGAAATCAGCTCAACTAAAATCCCGTCTTTTATGATATAATGGGTAGGTGATAATTTAATGTTGAAGTTTTCTTCTACCCATTTGCTGTCCACGCTGGCGGTTTTGTACCCAAAATCACCACGTTTTGCAAAATACCTTTCAATTTTTGGGGGAGAAGACATCGCAAAGCTGAGAAACACTATATCCTCTCTGTCTTTGAGTTCATCAGTAAGTTTTATTAGATACTCTTCTTCCTGCTTGCAACCAGTACATCCTACAAACCAAGTATTAAGCACAATCAGTTTGTCTTTGATGTCTGAATATTCAAGTTTGTTTCCATCTATATCTATATAATCAAATTGGGGGAATTCGGTACCAATTGGTAATCCTAGACTTCCTTCCCTATGGATTTTTATATACTCTTCAAGCTCATCTGCTTTGGCTAAATTATAGCCTTGGCTTACTGAAAATGTGTAGGGACCTAAAAGAACGAAAAGTACTAGCGATAGCTTTTTCATTTAGATTTAAATTGATATCTGTAAAGATATTCTTTTCTTCGACATCTCACATTTTACTTCCTTGGATGGAAATCAGTCAGCACCTGCCTTAAATAATCCCGATCCAAATGCGTGTAAATTTCTGTGGTCGTGATACTTTCATGGCCGAGCATTTCCTGCACTGCACGCAGATCTGCCCCTCCTTCGATCAAGTGGGTGGCAAAGGAATGCCGGAACGTGTGTGGGGAAATGTTCTTTTGGATTCCTGCCTGCTCTGCGGTTTTTTTGATGATCAGAAAAACCATAACCCGGGAAAGTTTCTTTCCTCGACGGTTTAGAAAAACAAATTCTTCATGGCCTTTAGCGATGGTCTGATGCACCCTGACTTCGTCTTTATAGATGTTCAAGTATTTCAAGGCATCTTTTCCGATAGGTACGAGGCGTTCTTTATTGCCTTTTCCCACTACTTTCAAAAAACCTACATCTTCAAAAACCTGCCCTTTTTTCAGTTCAATAAGTTCACTCACCCTCAAACCTGAGCTATACAGCATTTCCAGCATTGCACGGTTGCGATGACCTTCCGGTTCGCCGAGAGGAATCACCTCCAGGAGCTGCACGATTTCCTGATAGCTTAGCGTGTCCGGTAGTTTTCTGCCAAGTTTTGGAGCTTCGAGAAGTTGTGAAGGGTCTTCGGTGATTTTGTCCTCATACATCAGAAATCGGTAGAAGGCTTTGATTCCTGAGATGATCCTTGCATGGGTGTAATCTGATATTTCCAGTTTGGCTAGGTCATTTACAAACTTTCGTAAGTGCTCTAATTCCAGATCCAACGGGCTTTTTTCCGGGAAATTAGTGACTGAATAAGCTGCCAACTTTTCCACATCGCGGGTGTAGGCCTCTATGGAGTTTCCACTGAGGGATCGCTCTAATTTCAGATAGTGTTGAAATTGCTTGATGTGGTTTTGCCAGAGACTACTCATTGGAAGATTGGAATATTTAAAAATTGAAAAAGTAACATTCCCGCATTTCGTCTAAATTTCCTTCCCATGTGATGTTGCCTCTTAGATTGGCCATTTCAGCCAGTTTGATTTTCCTCAGATATGATTTTAAGGCATCTTCTATGACTTGCTGGACAGTTTTTAAATCAGTTCTTTGTAAGATTTCAGCTACTTGCTTTTCATCAAGATCAATATGCATGACTTTTTTCGAGGCTCCTAAGTAAAATTACAACTTTACAGCCTTACAACCTTCCAACTTTACCACTTTAAAAACTGAAAATCCTTCTAACTTTGGCTCCACAACCAACAAACCGAATTTTGTTTTGAAATCGAGCCTGCCTACCGGACAGGCAGGCATGACTCAAGAGCTACACATTGCGATGATTACCATCAATGCAAGATTCCATGTGATGAATTAAAATCAATTATAAACACATGAAAATAATGATCATTAACGGCCCAAACCTCAATCTTCTCGGCAAAAGAGAGCCTGAAGTCTATGGCAGCTCTTCTTTCGAAGAATATTTTGAAGGGTTGAAAAAAGCCTTCCATGATGTGGATCTACATTATTATCAGAGTAATGTGGAGGGTGAGCTGATCAATAAAATCCATGAAGTTGGATTTTCTTTTGATGCCATTCTGCTCAATGCGGGAGGATATACCCATACCTCAGTGGCTATCTCTGATGCCATCGCAGCGGTAACCGCCCCGACGCTGGAAATCCACATTTCGAATATTTACAAACGGGAAGAATTCCGCCACAAAAGCATTATATCCAAATCCTGCGTCGGAATGATATCCGGACTTGGCCTGAAAGGCTACGCACTTGGAATTCTCTATTTTCAATAACCTATTTCTACCTATGCTCACATTTGCGCCTGGGCCATCCAAAGTATATGATGCCCTCCCCACTTATTTGCAAGATGCTTACAACGAAGGCATCCTGAGTGCCAATCACCGCAGTAGTGCCTTTATGAATCTATATCAGGAGACTGAGCAGCTCATGCGGGAAAAACTACATATGCCGGATGATTATAGATTGCTCTTCACTTCTTCCGCTACTGAGAATTGGGAGATTATCACGCAGTCTATTGTAGCAAAGGCAAGTTTTCATATCTATTCAGGTTCTTTTGGGAAAAAGTGGATAGGCTTTGCCCAACATATCAATCCTGCAACTGAGGGTCTGAAAATCGAAGCAAATGAAGCAATCAATGTAGCTGAGCTGAATATTCCAGATGGATTTGATGTAATCGCGCTCACTCAGAACGAAACAGCAAATGCAACCCAGGTTCCCCTGGCTGTGATTGAAGAGATCAAAGACAAATATCCTGAGAAAATGATTGCTGTGGATACCACTTCATCTATGGCGGGCATTGAGCTGGATTTTAGCTTGGCTGATATCTGGTACGCTTCCGTGCAGAAGTGCTTCGGCCTTCCGGCTGGGCTGGGGATACTGGTACTTTCCCCTAAAGCAATTGAAAAATGTGAGTCAAAAGGAGAAAAAGGGAGGTACAATAGCTTGAGTTTTATACTTGAGAATGCCGCAGGATATCAAACACACTATACGCCAAATGTTTTGGGTATCTATTTGTTAAACCGTGTCTTGAAAGATCTGGAGGAAATCCAGCACATCGATACAAACCTTCGTGAGCGTATGCTGAAACTTGAGACTGCAGTAGCACAGTCCAAGTCACTACGCATGTTAGTGGACAATGCCGAGACCAGAAGTAAGACTGTATTGGCTGTTTCTGGCTCTGAGGAATTAATTGCCTCCGTGAAAAAAGATGCAGAGAAAGAAGGGATGCAGTTAGGTTCCGGCTATGGGCCACATAAGCCAACCAGCTTCCGGATCGCCAATTTCCCTGCGATTACCAATGCCGAGATGGACAAGTTGATTGCGTTTTTGGGAAGGTATTGATTATATGGGAACCGCGGGGGACGCAGAGGTTTTCGCAGAGAGCGCAGTTTCCAAGCACTTTAGTGGTTCAAGTCTTCAGACTTGGGCCTTTGCCTCTATTAATTGGTTCAAGTCTTCGGACTTGGACCTTTTTGTTTTCATGTTCTTTTATATCCAGTCATAATCGTAATAAATTCTGTTTAGAGAAATATACTTGGCGATAGGGAATTCTTTGAGGTATGCTAGTCCTCCATGGGCAGGTTTTTTTCTTCACTATTCCGTAATTTAAAAACCATTGAGGTTTTTGATAACCTCAATGGTTAAATAACTATTTTCGCGGAATGTTTGATCTGAAAGAAATATTGTCGGTTTCCCTGATTCTTTTTTCTGTGATTGATATCCTCGGTTCTATTCCGATAATCGTCAATCTAAGACAGAAGGTGGGGCATATCCAGTCCGAAAAAGCCACTCTGGTAGCTGGGGTGTTGATGATCCTCTTTCTTTTTGCTGGCAAGTCTATCTTGAGTCTATTTGGAATAGGTGTGGAGGACTTTGCGATCGCAGGTGCTTTGATCATTTTTGCCATAGGTGCGGAGATGATTCTCGGAATCGAACTTTTCAAATCGGATCCTGATGCGAGAGATAGTGCTTCCATAGTGCCGATCGCATTTCCCTTGATAGCCGGGGCAGGTACGCTCACTACAATTTTGACCTTAAAGGCTGAGTTTGCCCAGATTAATATCGCGATAGGGATTGTGCTAAATCTTATCCTGGTATATATCGTGTTGAAAAGCACAGGATGGCTGGAGCGGAAAATCGGCAAAACAGGTTTAGACGTTTTGAGAAGGATTTTTGGAATTATTTTGCTTTCCATCGCCGTGAAGATTTTCAAGACAAATGCTTTTCCGATGAGCATGGAGTCGGGGATTTAAGCCATATCTATTGCGTATTTTCATTTACTTTGCCCCATGATTTCCATTTATACTGATGGCGCTGCCAAAGGCAATCCCGGTCCGGGAGGCTATGGTGCTGTGCTGAAATTCAATAAACACAGAAAGGAACTTTCCGAAGGCTTTCGCCTGACTACAAACAATCGTATGGAGCTTTTGGCGGTAATCCGTGCGCTTCAGGCGCTTACCACAGACGAGTTTCCTGTGCAGATTTATTCAGACAGCAAATATGTAGTAGATGCGGTAGAGAAAGGGTGGATCTGGGGCTGGCAGAAGAAAGGCTTTAAGGATAAGAAAAACCCGGATCTGTGGATTCGGTATATTCCACTACATCTGAAATACAAACCCAAGTTTATCTGGGTAAAAGGGCACGCCGGCAATATAGAAAACGAGCGTTGTGACCGCTTGGCGGTACAGGCTGCGGAGGGTTTTGATCTGAAGGTAGATACCGGATACGAAGCTAGTTTGTGAGAATGTTTGAGTAATGAGACTGAAAATGACCTTTACCTTGTAATGTAGGGGCAATTCGTCGGAAGCTAATTTGTGTAAACAATCTGTTTCTCCTTCCCTAGGAACGTTTCGAAAATGAAAATCATCATACGTTCCTAGGGAACGAACTTACACTCACCTGTTATTTGCCTACCAACCATTCGTTCTTACGGAACGGATCTATGGTGATAACCATCCTTAGTCCAGTTTACTTTTATAAAAGATACTAGTTTACGATACTAACGTAAATTATTGGGGCGCGCAGGTTTATCTAGAAGATTGGATGCTTTATAATTTCTCCATCGTCATCAGCGGTACATCTTCACGGTTGACTTCCAAAAGGGGCTTGTATTCTGAGTAAGGGTATTGCCAACCATTTTCCCCCAATTCATAAAGCAATGGAGCCAAATTCTGCACAGCAGCTTTACAGCCTTGTACGATTGCTCCCATCTTTCCTGTTTGTTTGGATAGCACGGCTTCGTTTTCGATTTCAAAAGGCCCTGAGAAATTCTTCTCTTTCAGCATATTTACAAAAGCTCTCCAATCCATGGAGTCACCCAATCCAAATCCAGGGAGTGTCGCTTCGTAATGATGTCTGTCCCAAGGATTGGTGCTGGATGGAATTCCTGCTTTCGATGCCCATTCTGCCTTCACTTCCTGCATAGGATACATGTTTCCCCAGAAGGGATCCGGATTGTTTCGGGTGGATTTCACATGGATTCTTTTCAGGCGATTCATGTCTGTATTCTTGATTACTTCCACTGGATCAGTATGCTGCCAGATATCGTGAGATGGATCGTAGATCTCCCCATGATTGCTTTCCGGAATCAACTCATACATGATTTTTCGTGCTGCCAATAATCCGGGCAAGTTATTATAAGTGCCAAAGTGCCCAGAGCTTCTCCAGCCTTCCATGGGGCAGTTTTCATAGAGTACAGTTACTCCCAGACTATTGGCATAGCGGATGATCGGCCCAAAGATTTTCTGGTATTCCAAGAGGTTTTTTTCAAAACCACCCTCTTGATTTCCCAGTTCGTGGTTATAGCCGACGAAGGTTCCGACTTTGACATCGTTTTCATCCCCGCCCAGCAAATAGGCCATTCTGATCAATCTGAGAAGATGGTTTTGATTTTTGACACGCTGCTCTGGATCACCCCCAATCAGGTTTTCAAAAGCTCCAATAGAAAGCCGAAGCTTCGCACCATTAAATTTTGAGATGAGATTCTTTGCTTCTTCTATTCCAAAGTTCTCATAGTCCAAGTGTGTGGCTACGAAATCATCCCGTGTTCCGTCTTTTCTGAAAACGCATAAGTCTAAACCTTGCACGCCTATTTCCAGTGCTTTTTCTACTGTCTGATCCAAGTTGAGCTGATCAAAAGCGGAGGTCATTATCCAGATTGGGTTAGCCATTTTGTGGGATTTTTGGGTTGTAAACAAAAAAAGGAAATAAACCCGCCTCTCACAAGGGCTAAGTCTATTTCCTTTGATGGAATAAGATTATACTAAGCTATCAATGTACTAAAGTCAGGGTTACCTCCTGTGTACCGAATCCTGATAAGGCTACGCTTTGGGTGAGTACCAAGGTGTCAGAGCTGACACTTACTACCACTATATCACCGGTGGCTCCAGGGATATCAATAAGATCCGTATCTACAGAGAGTACTTTAGTGGATTCGTTATATGTCCAGACAAAATTTCCGGATTGAGGCTCTGATTCATCGCATTTGATGGCTCCGGCATCTACTACTCCGGTGTTCCCACTCTGATTATAATTGAAAGTAATAGTATTGTCTAGAAAACACTCAGGAATAGCTGAAGTTACAGGAAAGCCGCCGGCTGTGGCACTGCCAAACTTCCAGGCTATGCCGGATCCTATAAGTTCCTGGTCAGATTTTGAAGGATCTTTGTCATCATCAGAACAGGATCCAAGTAAGATCAGGCTGAGGAGTGCAAGTAAAACTGAGAATGTGGAGAAAATCTTCATAAGTGAAAGCTGCTAGAAAAAGAAAGTCTAAAATAAGAAAAATTTCCTGTCAGAAAGTCAAATTTTTATTTGTGGATGTTTATCCATTAGACGAATATCTTTTGCGGATTTGCAGTTTTTGTTTTTGTCGATCCCACAGTGCTGTCGCCAAATCGAAGGCAACCTTATCCGGCTCGGACTCGTGGAGAATTTTTTTTAACCTTTCTTCTCCTAAATCTATGCGGTAGCAAATCTGTAGTAAGCGTTCGAATTCCCTGTCAAGCATATAAGCGATGACTTTGGAGAGTGCGGCAATTGCTTGTTCTTCACCCAATTCAGCAGCTTTCTCCGGAAGATCAAAATCCTTCCTCAATAATAAAAAAGTTTCTTGGGAAGGGGATTTATTCATGCTGAAACCAAAAAAAAGCTGTCTCAAAAATGTTGTGAGGGGATTCTTGAGACAGCCCCTGTTTTATTACTTAGCTGATTTTTCTTCAGATTTAGTTTCTGTTTTTTCCTCTTCGGATTTCTGCAATACTTCTGGAGCTTTCTCCTGGATTAGTTTGTACCAGGTGATGAGTTTTTTGATATCGGAGGTATAGACTCTCGCTTCGTCCACTTCTGGAAGTACATGTTTCATGAAAGCTCTAAGCTCAGTATCATCAGGATTGACGTCCAGGCCCAAGTCACCCTGAAATTCCGCTTCAATCTTCTGCATTACAGATTCTAATGGCTCAGCACCTTCTTCGGTCAAGGTGTAGATGGAAATATCGCTCAGGATAGATACCCGCTGGGACATGCCTGCAACGAGCTTGGTCTTCTTGGCATCCATGCTTTCCAGGATCACTCCAGTGCGTGAAGGCTTCAAAACTTTGAACAAACCGGGTTTCCCGGCTACGGTGGCAAGATCTTTAAAATTCATTTGGTTTGTTTTTTCGAGGCTGCAAATATAGGATTATCAATTTAATGATTTACCCGGCTTCATATTCTGTTACCAATTCTTCCATAAACTGTGTCAGTTCAGCTTTACCAGTACCTGCTTCGGCACTGCTGATAAAGTAATCAGGTTCTTCTTCAAATATCTCCCGGGTTTTGTTTAAAAACTTCCGGATATTCTGGTCGGTTTTTGCCTTGGACTGCTTGTCAGCTTTAGTAAATACCAAGGCCGTAGGGACTCCTTGGGAGCCACACCAGAGTAAGAATTCCAGGTCGATTTGCTGGGGTTCTAATCGGCTGTCTATCAAGACAAATACTCCACAGAGGTTTTCACGCTTGGTGAGGTAAGTCGTGATCATGCTCTCCCATCCCTGCTTTACTTTCAGGTTGACTTTGGCGAAGCCATAGCCGGGAAGATCGACAAGGTACCACTTATCATTGATCAAGAAATGGTTTATCAGCTGGGTTTTTCCGGGTTTTTGGGATGTTTTCGCCAGTCCTTTCTGATTGACAAGCATATTGATCAAGGAGCTTTTGCCCACATTTGATCTACCTATAAAAGCGATCTCAGCACGGTCTGGCTTTGGACAATTTCCAGGGTTGGAATTACTGATTACGAAGGTGGCTTTATTGATCATCTGCTGGTGTTTAGATGCAAAAGTAAGACATTATCCGCAAAGGGCAGGATGAAAGCGAAACGTAACATTTTTCCATTCCTCGTGTTTCTTCCCTATTATTGCTCTTTCAAAGACAGAATTCTGATGGCCGTAGTTCCCTATAAAGACAAGCAAGACTCCAAAAAAGAACAAGTAGCCGAAATGTTCAACAACATTTCAGGCAAATATGATTTGCTCAATCACGTGCTCAGCATGGGGATTGATATCAGCTGGAGGAAAAAAGCAATTAAATATCTGAAAGACGATCAGCCCAAACTGATTCTGGATATAGCCACCGGAACGGGGGATTTTGCGATTGAGGCGCTATCCTTAAATCCAGATAAGATCATCGGAGTGGATATTTCCGAAGGAATGCTGGAAGAGGGCAGAAAGAAAATAAAGAAAAAAGGGCTGGAGGATAAAATTGAGCTTCAGCTTGGTGATTCTGAAGGGCTGCTTTTTGAAGATAATAAGTTTGATGCGGTCATCGTTTCATTTGGTGTCAGGAACTTTGAGAATCTGGAAAAGGGATTGGCCGATATGTATCGAGTGCTGAAGCCAGGTGGTAAAGTGGTGATATTGGAGTTTAGTAAGCCGACGAAAGCACCGATGAAGCAGGCCTATGCGTTATATTCCAAAGCTATTTTGCCTCAGATCGGAAAGATTGTATCCAAGGACAATTCAGCTTATACCTATCTTCCTGAGTCAGTGGAGGCCTTTCCGTACGGAATGGATTTTCTGAGAATTATGAACAAAGTCGGATTCACCAGCAACTTATGCAAACCACTTACATTTGGAATAAGCTCAATCTACGTAGGGACAAAATAGTCCTTTTAGGTTTAGTATTTTTCTTCGCAGTAATCCCATCGTTTGGTCAGGGGATGTTTGGCTTGACATCTACGGCAGGTTCTGATAATCGGACGCTTTCCTATGGGTTTTTTCTGGCTGCGCATAACAGTACCCTTCGAGTGAAATACACTGATGAATTTATGAACCAGGCGGCGAACAGCACTAATCCCTTTTCCCGTGTTAGGAGTGTTCAGCCTCAGTTTTCTCCAGGCTTTTCGCTGGGATTTATCGGTATTCTGAGGCTTCACGATCAAGTACAATTGCTTTTTACACCGAAGGTGGGCTTCTATGAGTATAAGACAGAAGTGACTTATTTTCACGATACCCTAGATGATGGGCTTATACAGACAACTCCCGGAAATGAGGGATCTATGTCAGGAGGAGTACAGGTCTATAGTTCTGAAGCAACTATGGTAGAATTACCTTTACTCTTCAAATACCGTTCGGTGAGATTCAACAATACCCGTATGTATTTCATTGGGGGAGGGAGCTACCAGTTCCGCACCAAAAGCCAGGATGAAGCCAATGTGGATGATATCGTGATGACGGGCCGGGACGTTTCAATAGAAGCAGGGATGGGCTTTGAGATTTACTTCAAATACTTCAAGTTTGCCCCGGAGATCCGTTTTTCTCATGGAATGATGAATACCTATCAGGCTGAAAACACATTGCCGGAGCTTCGGGATGCTATTTCTTCACTTAAAAGAAAAAGTGTTACGCTATACCTGAATTTTCAGTAGTGGTAAGAGGTTTAAAAGTCGAAAGGCGCAAAGGTTTTTAACCAAACCCAGCAGTTAGCATTCCTATTTTAATAATCAGCACAACAAGCCCTGCAATTATTTGAAGGCCAATAATAATGTTGGGAAAACTGTGGATTAAACTGTCTGAACGCTTAGAGTTTTTTCTGATCATTGAGTATTGAAAATTGTTCATTGATAATTTTTTTATCTTTCAGGATGAAAAACAAAATTGCCCTTGTCACCGGAGCAACTTCTGGAATCGGCAAAGCCGCCGCCATCACCCTTGCCAAGATAGGTTTTGATATCATCGCTACAGGAAGACGGGGAAACCGACTAGAGGAACTGAAATCTGAATTGCCTAAGGATATTGATTTTTTGCCCTTAGTATTTGATGTGCGGGATCGGGAAAAAGTAAAGGAAATCCTGGACAACCTTCCTGATAAGTGGAAAGCCATAGATGTACTGATCAACAATGCGGGAAATGCCCACGGGATGGATCCCGTACAATCCGCCGATCTGGATGATTGGGATGCCATGATGGATATCAATGTGAAGGGACTTTTATATGTTTCCAGAGCTATAATTCCAGGAATGACCGAAAGAAAGTCTGGAATGATCATCAATATAGGTTCCATAGCCGGAAAGGAAGTCTATCCCAACGGCAGCGTATACTGCGGGAGCAAGCATGCGGTAGATGCCATCACCAAAGGAATGAGAATAGACCTGAATCCCTATGGAATCAGAGTAGTGGCTATCCACCCGGGGTTGGTAGAAACTGAATTTTCCGTTGTTCGCTTCAAAGGTGATGATGCACGTGCAGATACGGTTTATCAAGGAATGGAGCCATTGGTCGCTCAGGATATTGCGGATATTGTAGAGTTTGCCGTAACTAGGCCTTCTCATGTGACTATTGCCGATGTGGTGGTACTGCCCACAGCTCAGGCTTCAGCTACCATTGTAAAACGAAACTAATGATAGACAACAGGTTCTTTATTTTCTTATGCTTACTTCTGGCTGCCTGTGGTACAGCACAGAAGAGTGATCAGGAGATCTTTACTGAGCAGCAGCGGAAAGTTCTGGATCCGATAAAAGAAGTGGAGCTGGAAGCGAAAAAACCTGAGTTGGAGGAAAAATTGATCGCCCAGGGATTGGTTGATGTGGAAGAGGTAATTCCTGGAATACTGGTAGAGCTAAAGTATTCCACGACCGACAATTTCTTTGGTGAGGATGTTTATGGTGACTTGACCCAAGCATACCTTCAGCCGGAAGTAGCGGAGAGTTTGAAAAAAGCCCAAGAAATGCTGCAAGAGTTGTATCCCGATTATACCTTGTTGGTATATGACGGAGTCCGTCCGTTGAGTGTGCAGCAGATTTTGTGGGATGTTCTGGACAAACCTGACAGCATCAAGCCTCTTTATGTCGCAGATCCGAAGAAAGGCGGTTTGCATAATTATGGCGTAGCAGTAGATCTGACTATTTACGATATAAAAGCTGATACGACCCTGAATATGGGTACAGCTTATGATT
This sequence comes from uncultured Algoriphagus sp., assembly GCA_965651895.1. Taxonomy (GTDB): domain Bacteria; phylum Bacteroidota; class Bacteroidia; order Cytophagales; family Cyclobacteriaceae; genus Algoriphagus. The sequence continues at coordinate 15,081 of CBFGUY010000041.1, forward strand.
ATTTTGGCTATCTAGCATATCCAGACCGTGAAAAGCAAATGCTTGCAGAAGGGAAATTAACCCAAGCGCAAATTGCCAACCGGGATATTCTACGTAAAGTCATGACTGGCAATGGATTTAGCGGGATAGGTTCTGAATGGTGGCACTTCAATGCCTTCAGTAGGAAAGAAGCCGGGCAAAAGTTTGAAATTATCAAGTGACAAATCAATTATCAATGTTCAAGATGACAGTATTCAATTTTCAATAAATCAAAACCCAACACCTCAAACCTATGAACTTAAAACGTACAATTCTGGCCTTAGGGCTTATCTTCAGTGTGATTCTGATTGCTCCCGCACAGCAATTTAAAGCTTTGGTTTTTAGTAAAACGGCAGGTTTTCGCCATCAATCTATTCCTGAGGCTGTAGCTGCTTTGAAAAAAATGGGGAAAACTGAGGTCTTCAGCGTTTATACCACCGAAGATGCAAGCGAATTTACAGATGAAAAACTGGCCAAATACGATGTGGTAATATTGACCACAACGACCGGTACCATTTTTAATGATGAGCAGAAGGCGGCATTTCAGCGCTTTGTCCAAAGCGGAAAAGGAGTAGTAGGAATCCACTCTGCTACCGATACCGAGTACCAGTGGCCTTGGTATAATAAAATGATAGGAGCTTACTTTTTGTCACATCCTGCACAGCAGACTTTGCGGCTCGAAGTGGTAGATCAAAACCATCCATCTACCTGGCACCTGCCAAAAAACTGGATGTTCACAGACGAATTGTATGAGTTTAAGGATATCAACCCCGACATCAAGGTCTTGATCAAAGCCGATGAAAGTACTTATAAAGTAGCCAAAGGGAATGGCGATAATCATCCTATGGCCTGGTACCATGAATTTGATGGAGGAAGGGTATTCTATACCGCGTTAGGACATGTGGAGGCAGCTTGGGAAGATCCTGTTTTCTTGAAGCATGTGTATGGAGGAATCTGGTATGCGGCTACCGGACATCCATTCAAATAAATTCTACAGCCTTACCTAGTGTTAGGTTAAGTGAAAAAGATGCCAAATAAACCTGTCTGGCTTTGCTATTAGTACCTTAAAAAACTGTTTAAACATCAAAAATAGATTGTTGAAACCTGACAGTTTTTGGTTAATTGTACACGAGTTTTATTTAGAAATGGGGGCAAAATCCTGATTTCTGCTATACATCAGAACTCAAGGGCCTGAGATGCTCCCATGCGTGCAGATTTCTATTTCCTATATCAACTTCGAAATGAATTTCCAAATTGCTGGAACTTAATCCCAGTAATTCGGTTTTCTAAACAAAAATCAAGATTACCATGCTACAAGCTCAAGCAAGACCTGTTCACCTCTATATGGAGGCCAATCCTAACCCAAATTCCCTGAAATTTGTTGCCAATTTTATGTTGGTGGATGAGGGGGTAAGTTTTGATTTCCCAGATGCTGAGGGAGCCAAGATCAGCCCATTGGCCCTAGAGCTGTTTAATTTTGCTGCAGTGGAGCGGGTATTTATCGCTTCCAATTTTGTGACGGTTACTAAGTCTGAAGATGTGGAATGGTCCGAGATCCAAGGAATCGTCCGTGATCACATCAAGCAATATTTGGAAGCTGGCAAAGCACCGGTTCCGGTAGGTTTCGATAAGGATCCTCTTTTTGACGAAAATGATTCTGAAGTAGTGAAAAAAATCAAAGGAATACTTGATGAATACATCCGACCTGCTGTGGAGCAAGATGGTGGAGCGATAGTGTTTCATTCCTTTCATGAAGGTGTTGTAAAAGTGCAGCTTCAGGGCTCATGCTCAGGCTGCCCTTCCAGTACAGTGACTTTGAAAGCAGGTATCCAGAATCTTCTGACCAGAATGCTTCCTGATGAAGTGAAGGAAGTAGTAGCAGAGGGAGTTTAAGCTGTTTTATGGGGAAAAGAGACTGGTCTTGGGCGATTCTTGGAGTTATTGCTTTGGGGATACGTTATTTGGCGGCTCAAAACCCTGAAGCAACGGACACTATTTATTCGAGAAAATTCTTTCCGGGAATCCGGAACGTCATAGATATTACGCTGGGAAGATTGCCTTTTCCCAGCGTTTATTTATTTATAGCTACTGTATTGCTAGTTATTGGCATTTATTTTTGGAGAGTTAGTAAAAAGACAGGGTGGAAAAACCGAGTGGTTTATTCTCTCCAGGCATTGGCTAATGGACTAGGTGCATTGGTGTTTTTTTTCTTGGTGCTTTGGGGATTCAATTACCAGCGTACACCGATCGTGCAGCAGCTGGGGCTTCAGCCCAAGGCTATGAATCTGGAACAGGTGAAAAGTGAGGTGCAAATCACGTATCGTCTGGCTCAGCAATATAGAAATGCAGTTACACGGGACACGGCGGCCATAGAAGAAATAATGTCCTATCCTGAACTGGAAAAACTTGTGAGATCAAATATTGCTGACAATCTAAATATGTTGGGTTTGAATTTCACAGGAAGGCCCAGAACTAAACAGTTTCCTCCATCCGGCTTTATGCGGAAGATGGGGATTTTGGGGATCTATTTTCCATTTACAGGAGAGAGCTATATAGACCCTTCTCTGCATGCTCTGGAGAAACCTTTTACGGTTGCCCATGAGATGGCACATAGCTATGGAGTGACTGATGAGGGTGAGGCTAATTTTATAGCATGGGTGATCTGCACCAATTCAGATGACCCTCTTCTACGCTACTCAGGGCAGTTGAGACTATTGAATTACCAGCTTTCGGACTATTACAGAATGGCACCAGAGGAATATAGGGAATGGGTGAAAACACTGGATAGAGGTATCCGAAATGATATGATCTCTATCAGAAAAGCCAGCGAGGCTATCAAAGCATTCTCCTTGGAACTAAGCCGTAAAACCAACGATGTTTTTCTGAAAACGCAGGGTGTAAAGGCAGGAGTTAATAGTTACCAGCAATTGCCAAAACTGGCTTTCGCCTGGAGAGAAAGGATGAAAGACTTTTAACGAATAGGCTTGGGAACTGGAGGGAACTTTTCCTTTTATGCTATGACCTTTTAAGCTTTTTGCAATTAGTTGTTCCTGAATGTTTTTTAAAAGTTTGTTATTTGTTAGGAGTGTTTTGTGAAAAACACTAGTTTAGTTTTTGTGAACTTCTCTCTTCTGACAGCCAATAGTATTCTATTGTTTTCCTGATTGCTACTATTGAGAACTGGACGCTATTCCTTGTTTTACGATAAGAAGGCATACAGAAAAGTAAAAAAATAGCTTCTATATACTAGCTGATAATCAAGTTAATTGTTTTGGAATACTATCAATCCACATAACATGCTCCTTTTTATGACTCGAATTCTCAACATCTTTCTAGTGGTCTTTTTTTTCAATCAGGCCACATTCGCCCAGATTACTATGGAGACGGAACGGAAGAATGATGGTGTTATGGAAATATATGCTACCAATGCTGATCAGGTTCCTTATACAGTTCTTATTAATTACACAGAACTTACAAATATACTTCCAGTAGGTTCTTCTGGGTTGGCAGTTGTGCGACCGGGCAGGTCGAAAGTTGCCACTTTGAAGCGAAGGGTTGAAGGACAGACCACCCACATGCGCTATACCTACTCTTACATCAGGGGAGATTATTTCGGGAAATCAAAACAAGAACCTGTGTACCTTATTCCCCTACCAGAAGGAACTATAACTACAGGGATACGGATGACTCATATCCAGAACCGTCTTCAGCCAAAAGAAGTGAATAATGAGTATGTGGGTATTTCATTCAAGTTTGATCTGCCTACAGAGATTCTTGCACCCCGAAAAGGAGTGGTTTCAGCAATCAGTATGGAGAAGTATGATGAGCGGGAAAACTTGGATTTTGATCGTTCAGAAAATTATATTGAACTCTTTCATGAAGATGGATCGCTGACCAAGATCATGGTCTTGAGGCCTGGAAGTCAAAAGGTGAAAGTGGGGCAGGTGGTATTTCCTGGTGATGTGCTGGCGGATTCGGCTGGAGAAGAATACAATTCAGGCTTGCATGTACGGTTAGTCAATATGAAGCCCGTGAAAGCAGAGAAGGGAAAGCTAAGATATCATCAGGGGCCTATGAAATTCATTTCTAAAGAAGGAGAATCTGATTTTTCCGATCCACACAAGGTGGAAGTGGTTTTCCCAGATGAAATCGTAACCGCTGAAATGAGCAAAAAGGAGAAGAAAAACTATTTGTCAGAAAACTAGGGTTGGGCTACCTTTTTCCTATTCCCTACCCACACTCCTATGATCACAGCGACTATCCCTATATAGTGGCCAATAAGTAAAATTTCCCCGTCCAACACGCCCCAAAATATAGCTACGATGGGTATGATGTAAGTTACAGAGGCGGCAAATACCGGGGTAGCAGTCTTCACCATCACATTGAAAATGATCAAAGCGATAGCTGTCCCAAGTACACCAAGCAGCGTGAGGTATCCTAAAGCAGGTATAGCCCCATCCAAGTTCACAACTTTATAAGAAAACTGTGTGCCTGCCATCAAGTAGATCAATGCCATCGGCAAGACCATGAGAAGGGAGATAGCAGTGATTTCTATAGGCTTAAGTTTTACGAATTTGTATTTGATGATATTCAGGTTGAATCCATAGCAGATGCATGCCAAAATCACATAGAATGCATGGGAGTTGATATCGTCAAATGCGCCAAATCCGCTACCTTCTTTGACAGTCACCAATATAAATACCCCGATAAAAGCAATGGCAAGGCCTGTCCCATTTCTTCTGGTGATTTTGGAATGGTAAAATAAGGCACCGATGACTACTACGGACAGGGGAGTTAGGGCATTCAGTACTCCGGTAAGTGAACTGCTTAGTTGTGTCTGGGCTTTTGCAAAGAGGAATGCAGGGATAAAACTCCCGACAAGTCCTACAATGATCAGATTTTTGATCTGGGTTTTGTCCAGGTTTTTGACCCGGGGAATGGACAGCGGCAGAAGGAAGGTAGCTGCAGCCACAATTCTATATGCGCCTACTTCTCCCGGGGAAAATACTTCCAGACCTCTTTTGATAAGGATAAATGAACTGCCCCAAATCAGGGAAAGAAGAAGGAGTAATCCCCAGTTTTTTAAAGTACTGTCGTTGGTGGTAGTTGACATTTATTCAAGTAGAAAAGTGGTTTGTTGGAAAGTGGTAAAGTTGGGATTTACCTTCCAGCTTTGCCACATTTATAGAAAGTTATTGTGGCCATAACCTTAAAATGCCACTCAACTATAAAAGTTTTTAGAGATGTAGACTTTGAATTTCCCAAAATAGAACTGCCTAAGTCTTGAAGTTGTATCTTTTCCTTGGGTTCTCTTTTTAAGTGATGTCTGTGGTCAAAGCAGTGGCCTAGTTTTTTTAATTTCAAATTTGATTGTTTTGCAACCCCAATACGAAAAAGGTGGTAAAGCCGAATCTTACCTTCCAACTTTTAACTTTATTCTCTAAAAGACGTGGTCCGCATATACATCAGAGACTTGCTCCAAAATCTCACAGACCTGCTCATAAGTCTCGGCAGTTACCATTTCGGTGCGATACTGCTTGAAATTCGGCATACCCCTGAAGTAATTGGTGTAGTGTCTCCTCATTTCCAGGATCCCCAGCTTAGGGCCTTTCCATTCTACAGAGAAGTCCAGGTGTTTTTTTGCGACAGCAATCCGCTCATCCAATCCCGGGGCGGCAAGCTTTTCGCCTGTGGCTAAGAAATGTTTGATTTCGTTGAAAATCCAGGGGTAGCCGATGGATGCCCTGCCGATCATCATGCCATCTACATTGTATTTATTCTTGTATTCCTGGGCTTTTTCAGGTGAATCGATATCTCCATTCCCAAAAACAGGAATATGCAAACGTGGATTGTCTTTGACCTGATTCAGGTAGCTCCAGTCAGCTTCGCCTTTATACATTTGCTTGCGCGTGCGGGCGTGAATGCTGATGGCTTGTATTCCTACGTCTTGGAGACGCTCGGCCACTTCTACGATGCGTATGGTGTCATTGTCCCATCCCAGGCGGGTTTTTACTGTCACGGGGATATTCACAGCCTTCACGATCTCGGCTGTCATGGATACCATTTTATCTATGTCCAAAAGTATCCCTGCACCGGCACCTTTACAGGCCACTTTATTTACAGGACAGCCATAATTGATGTCAAGAATATCGGGATTGGCTTCTTCTACTATAGCTGCAGCTTCACGCATGGATTCAATCTCATTGCCGAAGATTTGTATCCCTATGGGTCTTTCATAATCGAAAATATCGAGCTTGGCGACACTTTTTGCGGCATCACGTATCAGCCCTTCAGAGCTGATAAACTCTGTGTACATCAGGTCAGCACCATTTTGCTTACAGACTGCTCTGAACGGAGGATCACTTACATCTTCCATCGGAGCGAGTAGCAGGGGGAAGTCCCCTAATTCCAAGTTTCCTATCTTAACCACTTCTTATTTTAAATTTGCACGTAAATTTACCTCAAATATGGAGATATACGAAACTGAATCTGAAATAGCCAAACGGAATAATTGGCTCTTGTCCTTGATAGTCATTGTTTTAGTGTCTATTGGCGTATTGGTGATCCTGCAAGTCTCGGCAATGGCAGTGGTTCCATACCTTTTCAATATGAGTGTGGCGGAGACTATAAGCTTGATGACAGGGGATTTTTCCAACCCAAATGGACGTATGGTAATTTATTTTATCCAAGGAATTGGTTCAGGAATTGGGTTTTGGGTTGCGGCTTATCTGGTGATGCATTTTATAGATAGGGCTGACTTGCATTGGGATGTACAGCTTGCCAGATTCAACTGGAAAGGAGGCCTGCTAATGTTGGGTATTGTGTTTGGAGGGATGCTAGTAAACGGGTTTCTAAGTTACTTGAATTCTAGCTTGGCACTGCCGGAATTCATGTCCGGGATAGAATCCTGGATGCGTGAAATGGAAGATCAAATGGCTGAAATGACAAAGTTCATTACAGACTTCCAGACTATTCCGGAACTGCTCGCAGGGATATTGGTGATTGGTGTGTTGGCAGGAATAGGTGAAGAAATGCTCTTTAGGGGATTGCTACAGCCTAAAATGCACTTATATACCGGCAATGCCCATGTGGGAATATGGTTGACTGCTTTTATTTTCTCTGCTATCCATGTGCAGTTTTATGGCTTTTTGCCGAGGATGTTGCTAGGTGGGATATTTGGATATTTATATTATTATTCCGGTAGTCTTACGTACCCTATTCTGGCGCATATTTTCAATAACACCTTCACTATATTGCTGATATATGCCAGCAACCAAGGTTTGATAGATTTTGATTTTGAATCTACCGATACGGTATCTTACCCTGCTGCTTTGACAGGTTTATTGGTTCTTATGGCAGGAATCTTTTACTTTAAGAAAATAAACAAACCCAATGGAAAACTGGAACAAGGTATTTGAAAGTGCTATGCAGGTGAGGGCTGAGATCGTCAAGGGGATTTTGGAGGAACATCAAATACAGGCAGTAGTGTTGAATAAAAAAGAAACGGTTTATCAGATTTTTGGAAATTTCGAGGTGCATGTGCAGCAAGAAGATATGATGAGAGCCACTAACATAGTCCAGAATGAGATCTCGTTTTAGTATCAATAATTACAGTAATCTGGGACAGCGGGCAATTACAGCTTTGTTTGGTGCCTTGGTGATTGTAGGCGGATGTATTTATTCAGATTACACTTACTTTTTGGTTTTTGCGATGATTCTAGCATTTTCCCAAATGGAGTTCTATAAACTGAGCGGTCTAGATGGGATGCTTCCTCTGAAGAGCTTTGGGACTTTTCTGGGATTGATGATTTTCTGCCTCACATTTATGGTGGAAAAGGAACATTTATCAGATAAATATTTCTTTTTTATCTTTCCAATTGTCTCATTGACCTTTTTTATCAAGCTCTATAAGAAAACTGATAAAAAACCTTTTACAGGTGTCGCCTATACATTTCTAGGCTTATTTTATGTTGCCGTGCCCTTTTCCTTGCTGAATCTTGCCGTATTTTCAGTAGATGGTACTTATAGTTATGAGATTATCATTGGCTGTTTGCTCATTCTGTGGGCGAGTGATACAGGGGCTTATTTTGCTGGAACAAAATTTGGTAAGACTAAGTTGTTCGAACGAGTCTCTCCTAAAAAGTCTTGGGAAGGCTTTTTGGGCGGAGCCTTTGCAGCAATAGGGGTGGCTTTTGTCCTGACACGGTATTTTCATGTGATTGATGATTGGAAGTGGCTGGTGATAGCCGGAATCATCATTATAGCAGGGACTTACGGTGATCTGATTGAGTCGCTTTTCAAGCGGTCAATAGAGATCAAGGATTCCGGAAGAGGTCTTCCTGGTCATGGTGGATTTATGGACCGTTTTGACGGATTGTTACTTTCGGTGCCATTTATTACTGCCTTTTTGAAAATATTCTAATTTGAAACCCTCTTGATTGAAAATCTGCTTAATATTGTATCGCATTTGAATAACTAAATCAAACCCGAATATGGCTTACATTGAACCGGCTCCGATCAAGGATAAAGAAAACCCTTTGGAGTCAATGATGGAAAGATTCAACATTGCAGCTGAAAAGCTTGGCCTCTCCGATGAGGTGTACAATGTCCTGAAAAATCCTGCCAAACAAGTTATCGTATCCCTTCCCATCACGATGGACAGTGGAAAAATCCAAGTCTTCGAAGGAATACGAGTAATTCACTCCAATATTTTAGGCCCGGCAAAAGGCGGTATCCGCTTCGCTCCGGATGTTCACATAGATGAAGTCCGTGCGCTTGCAGCCTGGATGACGTGGAAATGTGCTGTGGTGGATATACCCTACGGTGGAGGAAAAGGCGGGGTGCGATGTAACCCAAGGGAAATGTCAAAAGGTGAAATCGAGCGACTGGTCAGAGCTTATACGATGGCTATGATCGATGTATTTGGCCCGGACAAAGATATACCTGCTCCCGACATGGGAACTGGCCCAAGAGAGATGGCTTGGTTGATGGATGAGTATTCCAAGGCTAAAGGAATGACGGTGAGTTCGGTCGTTACCGGTAAGCCGTTGGTGCTTGGGGGTTCCTTGGGGAGAACGGAGGCTACTGGCCGCGGAGTAATGGTTACCGCACTGGCAGCCATGCAAAAACTCAAGATCAATCCATTTCAGGCTACTTGTGCAGTACAGGGCTTTGGTAATGTAGGTTCTTGGGCAGCAAGATTGTTGGAAGAAAGAGGGTTGAAAATCGTGGCTATTTCCGATCATACCGGTGCGTTTTACAACGAAAAAGGCATTGATATAGTGAAAGCGATTGAGTTTAGAGATGCTAATGGAGGCCATTTGGCTGATTTTGTCGGCGGTGACAGAATGGATAATCCCGCAGATCTATTGACGCTGGATGTAGATGTACTTGTGCCGGCTGCCGTGGAAGATGTGATCACTATACATAATGTGAACGATATCAGAGCAAGGCTCATCGTAGAAGGGGCCAATGGCCCTACTTCGGCAAAAGCTGATGCCATTATCAATGAAAAGGGAATCATGGCTGTACCGGATATTCTGGCGAATGCCGGTGGTGTGACTGTTTCTTATTTCGAGTGGGTCCAGAATAGATTGGGGTATAAATGGACAGCAGATCGTGTAAATAGACGTTCTGACCGTATCATGAAGGATTCCTTTGAAATGGTCTATCAGGCATCTCAGAAATATGATGTGCCGATGAGAATAGCGGCATATATCGTCGCAATCGATAAAGTAGCGAAGACTTATACATTTAGAGGAGGGTTCTAAGCCTTATCTCTCGAAAGAATATTTTATCTTTGAGGCGTGGAGTAAAATCCACGCCTTTTAGTTTTAAAGCTTATGACTATACACCGCGAAGGGAGGGTACTATTATTTTGGTTGCTGATTATTTTAGTTGCCGGTAATTACCTCATTATCCATTTTATTCCTGATGCTAGGGTACTATCGAATGTTGCTGTTTTAGGGAGTGTTGTGCTCTATCTGATTATTCTCCAGTTCTTCAGAAGCCCGATCATTCAGTTGCCATCTGATGAAAATCTGGTGTATGCTCCTGTGGACGGGAAGGTTGTGGTGATTGAAGAAACTTTTGAGGATGAATACCTGAAGGAGAACCGAAGGCAAGTCTCCATATTCATGTCTCCCATCAATGTGCATATTACAAGATCTCCTATCAAAGGTATAGTGGAGTTTTTCCAGTATCATCCAGGGAAATATTTGGTGGCTTGGCATCCTAAGTCAAGCACTGAGAATGAGCGTACTACGATGGTGGTGAAACATGGCAATGGAACCAAATTGCTGGTAAGGCAGATAGCCGGTGCTTTGGCAAGAAGGATAAAGTGGTATGTGAAGCCAGGGTCAGAATTGGTACAAGGCGGAGAATTCGGATTCATCAAATTCGGCTCTAGGGTAGATGTTTTCCTGCCTTTAGATGCGGAAGTTTTGGTAGGGTTAGAGACAAAGACCAAAGGAGGGAGGACTCCGATCGCAAGATTGATTTCCTAAAAGGTGGGTTCGTTTTGTAGCGTTCATTTTCCGGGCTTCGTATTGGGAATATGAACCAAACTAATTCATGAAATGAAAGGTTTTTCACTTCTTGCCGTTTTATTGATTTCTATCAGCTTTGTGTCTTGTGATGATGTTGAGGATAAGTCCCCGAACCAGTTGTCAGGTACATGGGAAGATCGTTTTTATGTAGATTCAGTGGATTATTGGGTGGTCAATACACTGGAGTTTAAACCTGAGAATCAATATCAATTTAGAACTACTGTGCGCCAAACAGAGACTGGCTCTGATTTAGGCTATCGCTTTTATTATGATGATAGTTATGAATGGGATGGAGAGACTTTCAGCTATTCCCCGGACCTGGCTAGCTGGATAGACCATCGTGAGGAGAATTTTTATGTCCCAAAGGAAGAATTGAATGCTGGTATAATAGATTATGCCCGGATGCCTACAGCTTCCCTTATTTTTGAGGAGAACAATACCAAAATGATTTTCCAAGAGAATTGTCCGGAAGACATCTTGCCCTGTGAAGACCCTTTTGAATCAAAAGAGTATATCCGCGTTGATTAGAAATAAAGAGTATTCAAAACCTAGTTTATATCGTAAAAACTAGGTTTTGAATACTTTTTTATAAAGGATTATTCCAAGTCCTAAACTCACCAAAAACAGGATCAGACTAAGCCATTCGAATGTCCTTCTTTCGGATAATTTTTCTTCAAGTTGTTTGTCACGCTCTGCTACTGCTCGTTTAAGAGCTTGTACGTCTTTTTCTAATTTGAAGGCTATGGCCTTATAGTCCTCTCCAGTTTGGGTGGCGGTGGTTTTTTCGATATCTCCGATCATCCTCAACTCGTCCATGATCAG
>CBFGUY010000042.1:0-25734 GCA_965651895.1 uncultured Algoriphagus sp.
GAACACGATCTGATGTCCAATAAATTTGGCAGCTATGGTGAAATGAACAAAGGCTACACTGCCGAAGACGTGAAAGGCTTTACCCGTATTTTGGGTAATCAGACTTCGATTTTCCACAAGGTAAATTCTGATAATGACTAAAATCAAAACAGCGATCATAGGCGCAGCGGGATACACGGGAGGAGAACTGCTTCGTCTGCTCGTACATCATCCTGCCTGTGAACTGATCTACGTGCACAGCAATAGCCAAAAAGGCAAAAAAGTAAGTGATGTACACCCAGATTTGATTGGAGACTGTGAATTAGTATTCACGGACGAAGTGCAGACCGAAGGAATTGATGCAGTGTTTTTGGGATTGCCACATGGTCAGACAAAAGGTTTTCTTGATCAACACTCTTTTTCTTCCGAGACTGTTTTGATTGATTTGTCCACGGACTTCCGGGATGAATCCAATGGTTTTGTGTACGGACTTCCAGAAGCAAATGCTGAGAAAATCAAGTCAGCCAAAAAGATTGCAAACCCAGGTTGCTTTGCCACAGGAATACAATTGGCGTTGCTGCCTGCTATCGCAAAGGGTTGGGTAAAAGATACAATTCAGATCTCTGGAGTCACAGGAAGTACCGGGGCGGGAAAGAAACTTGCTGAGACCTCCCACTTCAGCTATAGATCATCAAACATATCTGTCTATAAGCTATTTACGCATCAGCACCTAAAGGAAATTAATCAGACATTTAATCAATTGAATTCTGATTTTTCCTCCGAAATACTTTTTGTCCCTTACCGTGGCAATTTCCCTAGAGGGATATGGATCACAGCCTATTTCCCTTTTGAAGGAACGCAGGAGGAAGCCGTAAATGCTTATAAGGAATTCTATAAAGAAGCAGCATTCACACACGTTTCGGATCAGGATATCGATATGAAGCAAGCTGTGAATACGAATAAGTGCATCGTTCATGTGCAAAAAGAAGCGGGTCAATTGGTGATTTATTCGGCTATAGACAACCTACTGAAAGGAGCCTCAGGACAGGCCGTTCAGAATTACAATTTGGCGTTTGGACTTGAGGAGAGGATGGGCTTGAATCTAAAAAGTATAGGATTTTAAGATATTAGATGCTAGACACAAGATTCAAGATTTGATGAGTAATACTTCGATATGTCATTCATCATTCATCATTCTCCAACTTTGAAATAGATGTATGAGGTATAGTAATGCCTCGTACTTCGAAAATCGTACTTCGTAAATCCATATGAAATTATTTGATGTATATCCACTGATCCCAGTGACCATAGCTAAGGCAGATGGCGCAAAACTTTGGGATGAACAAGGACAAGAATATTTAGATCTATATGGTGGTCATGCCGTGATTTCCATAGGTCACACCCATCCACACTATGTAAAGCGGATCAAGGATCAGCTCGATCAGATTGCTTTCTACTCCAATTCTGTTCAGATTCCAATCCAAAAGGAATATGCACAGAAACTTGGTGAGGTTTCAGGCTATCCGGATTACGAGCTTTTCTTATGCAACTCAGGAGCCGAAGCCAATGAGAATGCGATTAAGTTAGCTTCATTTGCTACAGGAAAATCCGGGTTTATCGCTTTTTCGGGAAGTTTTCATGGAAGAACCTCCGGTGCGGTAGCTTTGACTGACAACCCTAAAATCGTAGCTCCCTGCAATGCTAGAGCAGATTTCCATATTTTACCATGGGAGGATCTGGAGGCGGTGGAGGAAGTGTTGAAAGAAAATACTATCGCAGGGATAATCATCGAGGGAATTCAGGGCGTCAATGGCATTCAAGTGCCCAGCCCAGCATTTCTGCAGGGATTAACATCACTATCAAAGAAGTATGAAGCCAAATTGATTTTGGACGAAGTTCAGTCCGGTTTTGGACGAACCGGAAAATTCTTTGCCCACCAGCTAGCTAACGGGGTAAAACCGGATATCATCTCCATGGCCAAAGGCATGGGAAATGGATTTCCGATTGGGGGAATTCTGATATCTCCGGAATTCAAAGCGACATACGGCTTGCTAGGAACTACTTTCGGAGGCAATCATCTGGCCTGTGCAGCAGGCTTGGCTGTGGTGGAAGTACTTGAAAAAGAAAATCTTCTGGAAAATGCTACAACCCTTGGTGAAAAGCTCTTGGAAGAATTAAAAGAAATTCCCGGTATCACGGCTATCCGTGGAACCGGACTGATGATCGGTATTGATCTGGATCGGGGAGCGGGTCCTGTCCGCTCAGAACTGGTGAATAAATACCATATGTTCACAGGCAGTGCGGCAGGAAAGAATACGATAAGACTTCTGCCACCTTTAAATATCGAGTGGAATCAGTTAAATTCGTTTTTATCCGCATTAAAAGAAATCTTAAGTAAAACACCTTCAAATTAAAATGGCCAATAAAATCCAGCCACTACAGCATTTCACAAAATTCGAATCCATCGACCTGGGCAATGAACTGATCGAGCAGGCACTTATTTACAAAGCTAACCCTAGCCTAGACAAGGCAAAGGGAGCAGGAAAGCGTATAGGCTGTATTTTCCTAAATCCATCCCTCAGAACTAGAGTATCCACCCAGCTTGCAGCCTTGAATCTAGGAATGGAGCCGATTGTCTTGAATATGGATAAAGAAGGATGGGCATTGGAGATGCAGGATGGCGCAGTAATGAACCGGGGCACTGTGGAGCATATCAAAGATGCTGCGGCGGTGTTAGGCTCTTATTTTGATATCCTGGCGATCCGTGCATTCCCATCTTTGACCAATAAGGAGGAAGACAGTTCAGATTTTGTGTTTTCCCAATTTGTCAACTATTGCGGGATTCCTGTAATCAGCCTAGAATCTGCCACTAGACATCCCCTTCAGAGCCTGGCAGACCAGATCACGATCAGGGAAAACTGGTCAGAAAAAAAGAAGCCTAAGGTAGTGCTCACTTGGGGGCCTCATATCAAAGCTATTCCACATGCAGTGGCTAACTCCTTTGCTGAATGGAGTCTGGGAATGGATCATGAGCTGACTATCACCCATCCTGTAGGATATGAATTAGATGAAGCTTTTACTAAAGGAGCAACTATAGAATATAATCAAAGTAAAGCACTGGAAGACGCTGATTTTGTGTACGTTAAAAACTGGTCATCCTTCAATGATTATGGTAAAATAATTTCAACAGATGCATCTTGGATGCTTACTGAGGATCATTTAACACAGGCTAAAAATGCCAAGGTAATGCATTGCCTTCCAGTAAGGCGAAATCTAGAGCTGTCTGATGAAATCCTCGATGGGAGCCGTTCCTTGGTACAGCAGCAGGCAAAAAACAGAATCTATGCTGCCCAGGCAGTGATCAGCCATCTATTAGAACAGCTTTAAATATAAACTTGATTTATGAAAATCAGTATAATCAAAATCGGTGGCAATGTCATCGATTTTCCTGAAAAACTAGATGAATTTTTAGCCCTATTTGCCAAGTTTCCCGGACATAAAATTCTGGTTCATGGTGGAGGTGTGATGGCTTCGCGATTTGGAGAATCTCTCGGGGTAATGCCCGAAATGGTGGACGGTAGGAGAATTACTGATCAGGAAACCCTAGATGTGGTGACCATGGTATATGCAGGTCTGATCAATAAAAACATAGTCGCTAAGCTTCAAGCTCTTAAAGTAAACGCGATCGGAATGACCGGAGCTGATGGAAACATCATCCGCTCTATCAAACGCCCCGTAAAGGGAATTGATTATGGGTTTGTAGGTGATATACAAGAAGTTAACATCAAGTTAATAGACCATTTATTGAGCGGTAATTTGTTGCCTGTAGTGAACGCAATCACCCATGACGCTAAAGGCCAACTCCTCAATACCAATGCAGACAGTATAGCCTCTGCCCTAGCCACCAGCCTGGCAAAGGACCATCAAGTCAATCTTTATTTCTGCTTCAACAAGAGCGGGGTGCTTATAGACGAGAAGAATGAAAACTCCATCATTCCACTCATCAATGAGGATATTTACGAGGAGTTAAGAAATGAAAATGTGATCCACTCCGGAATGATCCCCAAACTGGACAATGCCTTCGAAGCATTGGCCAAGGGAGTAAACCACGTATGGATAGGAAAAGCTGAAAATCTACATCTGGCAGCAAAAGGCAAACTTTCCGGAACCACCATTGAGAGGAGCCGCTATGACCTTTATTGACCACAAACTGTGAAAGATATCCAGGAATTGTACGAAGATGCAGTTGAGCTTCTGACTCAACTCATAGAAACCCCTTCCCTATCCAGAGAAGAAAGTGCCACTGCGGATATTATCGAGGAGTTTTTTGCTAATCGGGAGATTCCATACTCTAAATCTGACAACAACATTTGGGCTTTTGCCAATCCTTTCGATAAAACCAAGCCTACGCTCTGGCTGAACTCCCATCATGATACCGTGAAGCCAAATGCCGGCTACACCAAAGATCCTTTTTTGGCAAGTACAGAAGACGGCAAACTCTATGGCTTAGGCAGCAATGATGCTGGAGGGCCATTAGTAAGTTTGATGGCTGCATTTGCATATTTTTATGGAAAAGAACTTCCGTATAATCTGATCATGATCGCTTCCGCTGAAGAGGAAATTTCCGGGAAAAACGGGATAGCCTCTGTGATCAACCAACTTCCTGCTTGTGACCTTGCGATAGTCGGTGAGCCTACTCTGATGGAGATGGCAGTAGCTGAAAAAGGACTGATGGTGATCGATGCTAAAGTCTATGGTAAAGCAGGGCACGCAGCCCGTGAAGAAGGAGTAAACGCACTTTACCTAGCACTGGAAGATTTACAGAAAATCAAGGATTTCGAATTCAGAAAAGTCTCACAGTTTTTGGGCAAAACCAAAGTATCCGCTACTGTAATCCATGCCGGACAGCAGCACAACGTAGTGCCTGATCTTTGCGAGTTTGTCCTGGATGTACGGGTGACAGATGTCTATACTTTAGAGGAAGCCTTAGAGGAATTGAAAGACTCACTGAAAGCCGAACTGATCCCCAGATCGCTACGGCTCCAATCTTCTCATGTTCCAGAAGGTCATTTGATCCTAAAAATCGGGGAAAAACTGGAAATGAAAACCTATGGAAGCCCTACCCTGTCTGATCAGGCGCTAATCCCTTATCCTTCGGTAAAAATAGGCCCTGGTGATTCAGCGAGATCTCATTCAGCAGATGAGTTTATTTATTTGAACGAAATTCAGGACGGCATAGCAGGTTATATCCAACTCTTGGACACTTACGCTGACATGCTCACTCAAACCAATTAGAAATGAAACTTTGGCAAAAAGAAACCGGTAGTAAAATAGAAGTAGAATCGTTTACAATAGGACGGGATCCTGAGTTTGATATATTGTTGGCTCCCTTCGATGTATTGGGTTCTATGGCGCACGCTCAGATGTTGTCTACCATTGGGCTCTTGACAGCAGAGGAAAATGAAATCCTGCAGCGGGGACTAAAGGACATCTATCAGGAAATAGAAAAAGGTGAGTTTGAGATTGCCCCGGGCGTAGAAGATGTACACTCGCAAGTTGAATTTCTGTTGACTGAGCGATTTGGGGACGTGGGCAAAAAACTTCACAGTGGTAGAAGCAGAAATGACCAGGTGTTAGTGGATCTGAAGCTGTATTACAGAGCAGCCATCCGAGAAATTGTGGAAGAGAGCAGTGAGCTTTTTGACTTGCTGATTGAGTTAGCCGAAAAGCATAAAAATGACCTGATGCCAGGCTACACCCATACACAACTTGCCATGCCTTCTTCTTTCGGACTTTGGTTCAGTGCATTTGCTGAAGGCATTACTGAGGATTTGGGCCTTTTGAGAGCAGCTTTTGATCTCGCCAATAAAAATCCGCTTGGCTCCGCAGCGGGGTATGGTTCAAGTTTCCCGTTGGATAGAACGATGACCACTGAATTATTGGGGTTTGCTGATCTTCACCACAACGTGATCAATGCACAAAACAGCCGTGGGAAAACCGAACGCACGCTTGCTTTTGCTCTGTCCGGTTTAGCCGGCACCCTGAATAGGCTAGCTTCGGATGTATGCTTATTTATGAACCAGCATTTCGCATTTATCAGTTTTCCTGATGATCTCACCACAGGAAGCAGCATCATGCCGCATAAAAAAAATCCGGATGTTTTTGAATTAATCCGCGCTAAGACAAATCAAATACAGGCTATCCCAAATGCAATAAATTTACTTTTAACTAATACCACCACAGGTTATCATCGGGATTTACAGCTTTTGAAAGAAGAGATTTTTCCAGGGATAGAAACCTTAAAAAGCTGCCTCCGTATGTGTACTTTCATGCTAAGTTCAATAAAAGTGAGGCAAAATATACTTTCTGATTCCTTTTACAAGCATCTTTTTTCTGTGGAAGTAGTCAATGAGCTAGTACTAAAAGGAGTACCTTTCCGGGACGCCTACAAACAAGTAGGGATGGATATAGAATCCGGGAACTTTTCTCCAAATCAAAGCCAACTCAAACATACCCATGAAGGGAGCATAGGGAATTTAAATCTAGATCTGATACAAGGAAAGATGAAAATGTCGGTACAGAATTTTAATTTTCTAGCCATTGATGAGAATATTTTACGTATGCTTAAATAAAATAAAATTTTCTTCTATTTATATTAGGTCTATATTAGGCCAAATAGCCTTTAATACACCCAAGTCTATTTCACAGTAGTCCAATTCCCAAAAAAACTAATTTTCATGAACACACTTCTTGGTAAGAATTTAAAATATGATTTAAAAGCAAGTTTGGTGGTGTTCTTAGTGGCTTTACCCCTTTGTCTGGGTATTGCAGTGGCTAGTGGTGCCCCGCCCATGTCCGGATTAATAGCGGGAATAGTAGGAGGAATCATTGTAGGAGCATTGTCGGGGTCTCACGTGAGTGTAAGTGGCCCTGCTGCCGGACTGACTGTAATCGTATTAGATTCCATCAATAGCATGGGCTCTTTTCCTTTATTTCTGGCAGCGCTAGTGGCTGCCGGACTGATTCAATTCGGACTTGGAATAGCCAGGGCAGGAGTGATAGGTTATTATTTTCCACATGCAGTGATCAAAGGTATGCTTACCGCTATAGGATTGATTTTGATCCTCAAACAGATTCCCCATGCGCTAGGATATGATGTAGATCTTATGGGTGATCAGGCATTTCTTCAGGCTGATAATCACAATACTTTTACGGAAATATGGTACGCAATCAAATACCATAGTATTGGAGCTATTCCAATAGTACTGATTGCAATGGGAATTTTGATCCTTTTTGAAAGACCCAAAATCCAAAACCACAAACTATTTGGCGCTATACCTGGTGCGCTATGGGCTGTTATTTCGGGGATAGTTATTAATTATCTATATGGACTCTGGATTCCTGAGTGGAAATTGACCGGAGAGCACCTAGTGAGTATACCTGTTCTTGACTCTATAGGTCAAATAGGTGACCTGTTGACTTTCCCTGATTTTTCAGGCATTGGAGCAAGTACTTTTTGGGTTGTGGCCGCTACTATTGCCATCATAGGCAGCTTGGAAACACTCCTGAGTATAGATGCTGCTGATAAATTAGACCCTCTAAAAAGGACTACACCACCCAGCAAGGAACTTGTTGCCCAAGGCATAGGAAATACAGTCTCTGGATTGATGGGCGGACTGCCCGTGACAGCTGTCATTGTCAGAAGTTCTGCAAACGTAGCCTCAGGAGCCAGAACAAAAATGTCGGCTATTTTCCATGGTATCCTATTGATGATATTAGTATTGGTTATCCCTAATATACTGAATATGATCCCATTAAGCTGCTTGGCTGCAGTATTGTTTCTTGTAGGATATAAACTTGCCAAACCGGCCATATTCAAATATATGTATAGGAACGGATGGGATCAGTTCATACCCTTTATCGTGACAGTCATAGCAATTTTGTTTACGGATTTACTGGTTGGAATAGGTATAGGTATGGTATTCGGACTGTTTTTCGTGATCAAAACCAACTTCATACGTGCGGTCACTTTGACAGAAGTGAAAGAAACCTACCTGCTACAGTTTCATAAAGATGTATCCTTTTTGAATAAAGCCTTGTTGATGAAAAATCTGGAAAAAATCCCGGAAGGCAGTGAGTTGATCATCAATACTGAGAAAGCCCAATTTATTGATCATGATATTCAGGTAGTCCTAAATGATTTCATTGAGTCAAGTCCTGACAAAAACATATCAGTAACTTTACAGGGATACAAGTATAAAGTACATCAAAATGCATGATCTCATGCGAAAATAATTAGTCCAAATATACTTGGGCCTGCATGTCAATTGTAAAGCTGGAAAAACCACGTATTCGGGCTAGTTAGTCCCAAAAGGTATAATTCCTTAGTAAAATCCCCGTAGCCTGTAAAGTTGTATCTAACTTGTCCGCAGTATGGTATGCCTACGGGCTTGACACAAGTCTCAGTATCGTAACTATAAAATGGAAAAGAAAACACGCTCAGGCACCATTCGAAAAAACATACAGATAGACAGCGAAGTGACCATTGTTCAGAAGCATCACCAACGTACAGGAGAACTTACAGAAGGTTTTGTGAAGAGAATTCTTACCTCTTCCCCCACCCATCCGCATGGCATCAAAGTAATGCTGGATACCGGAGAAGTGGGAAGAGTAAAAGAGGTGTTTATAGAGGATTAATTATCATGGTTATACGGAATTGATGCCAATAGCCATATTTCCCTTGCTTTATTGGCTGGATGACCGAAGCGTGTCCTATATGCTAGTGTTAATCTAATTCTATTATGGCTTGCCTACATTACTGGTTGAAAAGCGGATATTCATATTAATTATTCTGTAGGACGGTACTTTTCTTGAAGTCCTTTTAAGAAATTCCTCAAAATTTGGTCTTTGCACGGACGAAATTGAGCTTGACCCGGTTTTCTGAAAAATGCGCTTAATTCATGCTTGCTGATCTTTCGGTCAACGGATCCCAGTATTTCCAGGATATCTTCATCCTTGAGATTTAAAGCGATTTTCAGCTTGCGAAGGATAATGTTATTATTTAGCCTTTTCTCTGCCACGGGAACCTCCCCATCCTTTTTTCCACGCTTGAGGATGATGAATCCATTCAGGAAAGTCGCTAATTCCTTATCGTACATTTCTTCAAACTCAGGATCATCGTCACGTTTCAGCCAGTTGGCCACCAACTCACGGCTCACCGTCTCCCCACCGGATTTGATGATTTCTATCATGGTGAAATCATTGAAATCAAAAGTATAGCGGAGGCTACGTGCTATGTCGTTATTGGTCATATGAAAGGATAAATCTGGATTGAAAAGCCAAAATTAAGGCTTTTTTGGAGAAGTCCTTAACCACGGTGGACACGGAGTTTTATGCTGAAATCACAGTGGTTTACCAGTTTTCTGATTACTACAGTTGTCCTGCTTCTCCAGAAGCAGAACTTACTTTAATTTCTTTACCGTGTGACACGAACGGTGGCAAAGGTGTTACTAGCTTGAATCAAGTCTGTGGGGCAGCTTCAGCAAAACCGATCATCCAATTGATCCCAAAGCGGTCAGTCAACATCCCGAAATAATCGCCCCAAAATGTATCCGCCATAGGCATAGTCACTTTTCCATCTGCAGATAGCTTCTCAAAGAAAATATCTGCCTTTTCTTTGGAATCGGTACTTATAGAAATAGAGAAATTATTACCCACTGTCAAGGGGCCACCTTGCCCAGCTGTATCGCTTCCCATAAGAACACATTCTTTGCTGATAGGCAGGCTGATATGCATTATCTGGTTTTTGTACTCATCCGCAACCGGATAATTGGGATCATCAGGCATATCAGAAAATCTGCCAACATGGGCAAATTCGCCTCCAAAAACTGAGCGGTAAAAGTTGAAGGCATTTTCGCAATTTCCTTCAAAAGTAAGGTAAGTGTTAATCGTAGTCATAGTGTTTAGGGTTAATTGTGGATAGGATTAGATCAGTTATTTATAATACCCAATTTATTAAACATGTGGTTTTAAGACAAATAGCTATACCTCTGTCAGCTTCCATTTCCCCTTTCTGAAGAAGTAGAGAGCCACCAAGGAATGGAAACTATGGCTAAATGAAATGGAAATAAATATCCCCAGATGTGCCAAACCAAAGGTAAAAGCAAGCACATATGCCAGCGGAATTTCTATAAACCAAAGTACACCAATATTAATCCATGCCGGGGTTTTGGTATCGCCTGCCCCGTTAAATGCCTGCGTCAGCACCATCCCAACAGCGAAGAAGACATAACCCAACACCACTACCCAAAGTCCTTGGGCTGCCACTTGCTGTACTTCCGGAATATCGGTAAAGAAACCTGCTAGCTGCTGATTAAACAGCAAATATATTCCTGTCACCGAAGCCATGAAAATCACTGTATATCTGGTAGTCATCCAGACGGCTTTTTCAGCACGATCCGGTTGCTTGGCTCCCAGGTTTTGCCCTACCAAGGTAGATGCAGCTCCGGATAAACCCCATGCAGGCAAAAGTGTAAATATCAGAATCCTAAAAGCAATGGTAAAACCGGCTAAGGAAGCTGATCCAAACTCGGCATTCATCCGGGTAAGAGCAATCCATGATACCGAATCGATAAGAAACTGTCCCATCCCTCCCACGGCGATTTCCATTATTTTCTTGATGATTTCCCAAGAAATTGCGATGTTCTCCTTTAGGATTTTTAGCTTATGCTTACCATTAAACAGGTGATACAATTGGTACAGCACCCCGACTCCTCTACCAAAAGTCGTGGCTATCGCAGCTCCTTCCAGACCAAACCCGGAGAAATTCCCGACACCAAAAATCAAAATGGGATCCAGGATCATATTCAAGCCATTGGCGATCCAAAGTGACCTCATCGCATGATGAGCCTGCCCGGCTCCACGGAAAGCACCGTTGAGCAAGAACAGAAGCATAATCGCTGTATTGCCGGCAAAAATGATTCGGGTATAATTCACGCCGGTCTCGATCACTTGTGCCTCGGCTCCCATTAATCCCAAAATATCCGGAGCGAAAATCCACCCAAGAACTCCTAGGAAAATGGAAATCCCCCCCCCGACAATTAGCAGTTGGAAAGCTGCCGCCCCCGCCTCCTTGTATTCCTTTTCTCCAAACCTCCTTGATATCAGAGCAGTGGCAGCCATACTTATTCCAAATCCCATAGCATAGACCAATACAACTACAGATTCTGTCAAACCTACCGTTGCGATGGCATGCTCTCCGAGTTTTGCCACAAAGAATATATCCACTACAGCAAAAGCCGACTCCATCATCATCTCTAGAATCATGGGAATCGCAAGTACGAAAATGGCGGTTTTTAGTGAAAGGCTGGTAAAGTCCTGCTCTTTACCTCGCAGGGCGTCTTTGATTAATTGCCAGGTCATTGTGTTTACAAAAATTACGAAGGCGAAGAAAGTTAATTTTCCGCTCATCCAAAAACCTCGTCGGTTAATAAAGAATTACCAATCGCATATCAGACACATTTTGTCGTTTTTCACCCTTTACTCAACTCTTATCAGAGCATTGTAGCTATAGAAATCAAGAATTTAATGGAATCACTGCTCTTTCCAAACTTTGGCGTTTTCCTCAGCCACGACTGAGGCGAAGGCAAAGCGCTCCACCTAACCTAACCCGGATTCCAACCATTGTTTTCTGTTGCGGAACGTCCTGATTTTCCAGTACCCGGTTTTGTAATAAGAAAATGCAACCAAGGCAGCGACTAAATTGGAAATCGGGAAGGCCCACCAGATGCCTTCGAAACTCAGGTCTGTTTTATGGGAAAGGATAAAAGCGACCGGAAAGCGGACTACCCATAGGCTAAAGATGGAAATCAACATGGATGCCTGGGTAAAACGACTACCATTGAACACCCCGTTCAGTACTTGCTGTACACCTAAGAGACCAAAGCTTAAACTCATGATTTTTATAAATCTTGCGCCGTCTTTGATCACTTGTGGATCATTCGGGACAAAAAAAGCTGTCAGCGTTTCTGCAAACAGAAACAAGATCAGGCCTATCGCTGTAAGTCCGAAAAAAGCAACAGTGGCACTTAAATCACCGATTTTCTCGGCCCGTTTGATTTGACCGGCCCCGATGTTTTGGCCAATTAAAGTAGTCGTGGCTATGCCCATTCCCAGAGCTGGTACGATGACCAGACTTAGAATCCTCGCCCCAATCCCATATGCAGCCACTATTTCACTCCCATAGCTTGTCACCAGCATCACCATCACCGTCATGGCAGCCGCTCTGGAAGACTGCTCCAAACTCGCCGGGATTCCCAATTCAAACAGGCGCTTAGCCCACGTAAATTGAGGCCTCATGCTTTGTAATTTAATTTTGATTCCCTGCTTTCCCCTAAAAAGTATAAAAAGCCCCGCGGCCGCAGACAAACCCTGGGTGATAATGCTGGCAATAGCCGCACCTGCTACCCCATAGCCCTCAATACTGCCATAGCCGAAAATGAACAAGGGATCCAGCACCAAGTTCAGAAGTACGGTACCAAACACGATGTACATAGGCAATAAAACATTCCCTATCCCTCTCATCAAGGATTGGAAAACGAAAAACAAAAAGAGGAATACAAAGCCAAAGGAAGAAACTTTGAAATAAGTGACCGAATCTTCCAATATTTCCGGCCCTGCCCCTACCAAACTCATCAATGGAGCCGCTGAGAAATATCCAACTACAGCCAGAAATATCGAAATCAAAAAAACAACAAATACAGTCTGGGAGGATGCAAAGTCAATCATTTTATCATCCTCTGCCCCTTTGAACTGGGATACGATCACCGTACCTGCCAATGTCAGGCCTGCTCCCAGCGATAGCACTAAAAACAGAATCGGAAAACTTATGCTGACTGCCGCCACGGCATTTGCCCCAAGTCTTCCCAGCCAGAAGGTATCGATCAGCTGATAGGCAGTTTGGAGGATATTGGCCATGATAATAGGCCACGCCAAGGTAAAAAGGCTACGTATCAAACTCCCTTGCGACAAATCAGTTTTTTTGCTCATGAATCTTGATTTCACTTGATTTACTAAGATGCCAGTAAAATTCTGGAATCAGAAATCTAAGATTAAAATCAAGCCCCTAACAGGGGAAACCAATAGCAGTCCCTACTTATAAGCCACACTTCTTTTATACCTTATAATCCTCCCCAAAAATCTCCTTCACTACCCATCCTTTGCCCCATTCTTCCCGCTCGGATTCCGACCATAATTCAGGATAAAAAATCACCTTTTGGAACCGGGGAGGAAGATACTTTTGCCAGTTTGTTCCTCCTGTAGCTGCGATATCCACAGGATCTCTCTGAAGGTACCTTACAGCGGATTTATAATGCGCCAACGGCCAGAACACATTTGCCTTCAGGTCAAATTGCTTCATCAACTCTACCAGCTCATCGGAAGGATTTTCAATACTTATGTATTTCTGCCAGATATTTTTGCGACGATAAGCATCGATGAGCTCCATTAATTTCTTACCATACTTTGCTTCGAAGTTTTTCAGAGTAAGGGTCTTCTCCCCTGTTGCCAGTTCGATTGCCCCCTGCTGCCAATAAAGATTTTCAAAGATTTCATCGGTCGGCGTATGGAAGTCCGGGTCAGTTCTTTTATTTAGAGCCAGCAGATTAAATGCATCGCAGGACATCAATTCTATTTCCCGGTACTGGGCACTTTGAAAACCACTGGAAGGTAGTAAGGACATCCGGAACTTAAGAAATTGCTCTCGCTCCATTCCTTTCCACATCACGGCAAAGGAGCTGATCAACTGATCAAAGTACATATTGATCCGCTGCAATTTCCCCATTAAAAATTTTTCAGTAACTAGTTGCTCATCAGCCACCTGTTCTATTTCTGAGATAATCAGTTTGAAGTATAACTCTGTGATCTGGTGATAGATGATAAAAATTTTCTCATCCTTAAAAGAGGTCTTGGGCTGCTGCAGGGATAGCAAAACATCCAAATTGATATAATCCCAATAGGTAAGATAGTCCGAATACAGCAAGCCTTCCAAGTAGGACAACAGATCCTGACCTGATGCTTTAAACTTCCCCTGAAGCTGCTCTATTTTCTCTAATATTTCTGGATCAAACTGGGACTCCGCCATTTGTATTTTTTAATCGAATTGATAGTTTTTTACCCCCATTTCTGGTTAATTAGAATCGAAGAGGAGCTAAATTTCCCGACAAAAGTCACAGATTCATTTTAATAAACCAAAAATAACATGGAGTCAGTTGAAATTCGAAAGTCTTTAAATCAGGATTCGTTCAATGGAGTTGATTTTTTAAGTATAGATGATTTACTCACAGAGGAGCATAAGTTGATCAGAACCACTATACGGGACTTCGTGAAAAAGGAAATCTCTCCCTACATAGAAGATTGGGCTCAGAAGGCTTACTTCCCTACAGAAATCGTCAAGAAATTTGGCGATGTGGGGGCTTTTGGCCCGCAGATCCCCGAGCAATATGGAGGCGGCGGATTGGACTATATTTCGTACGGCTTGATCATGCAGGAGATCGAGCGGGGTGATTCGGGTATGCGGTCTACTGCTTCGGTACAAGGTTCGCTGGTGATGTATCCAATCTATAAATTCGGTTCGGAGGAGCAACGGAACAAATACCTCCCAAAACTAGCCTCAGGAGAAATGCTGGGCTGCTTCGGATTGACCGAGCCTGATCATGGTTCCAATCCTAGCGGAATGGTGACCAATTTTAAGGACATGGGTGATCATTATTTATTAAATGGTGCCAAAATGTGGATCTCCAATTCACCGGAAGCGGACATCGCAGTGGTATGGGCAAAAAATGAGGAAGGAAGGATTCACGGGCTTATCGTAGAACGTGGAATGGAAGGATTTTCGACGCCGGAAACCCATGGCAAGTGGTCCCTTCGTGCTTCTTGCACTGGTGAACTTGTTTTTGATAATGTGAAAGTACCAAAAGAAAATTTACTACCCGGCAAGTCAGGACTGGGGGCTCCATTGATGTGCTTGGATTCAGCACGCTTTGGAATAGCCTGGGGAGCGATCGGCGCTGCCATGGACTGCTATGAGTCAGCCAGAAAATATGCCACTGAGCGTATCCAATTCGGCAAACCCATCGCAAGTTTTCAGCTGGTGCAGAAGAAGCTTTCCGAAATGCTCACCGAGATCACCAAAGCCCAATTGCTTGCCTGGAAAGTCGGCAAAATGATGAATGAGGGTAAAGCCAAAACTGTCCACATCTCTATGGCAAAACGGAACAATGTCGAAATGGCTTTAACTATCGCCAGAGAAGCGAGACAGATCCATGGAGGAATGGGTATCACCGGAGAATATCCGATTATGCGTCACATGATGAATTTGGAATCAGTGATCACTTACGAAGGAACTCACGATATCCATCTGCTGATTTTGGGGCAAGAGATTACTGGGATTTCAGCTTTTGTTTGAGTTTTTTTAACCGCAAAGGACACGGAGGGTTACGCAGAGGACACAAATAGAGATTCAAACAGATAATCAGTTATTTAGCTCAATTGGACATAAAGGTATGCGCAACTGGTTGCCTATACACGCACTATAAAATGGACATTCAAAAACATTGGCCGGAGATAAGAAATCATTTCAACAAAAGTTTTAGGACAAATTTTCACGTATCAATTGGTTCGGTTGACAAAGATGACAACCCGACTGTAACGCCAATTGGTTCTTTATTCCTAAACAGGAATCAGACAGGAATTTACTTTGAAAAATTCCCTTCAAAACTTCCGGGAAATAGTAAGGACAATAAAAACATTTGTGTTTTAGCTGTAAACAGCGGCATCTTTTTCTGGTTGACAGCCTTATTCAAAGGTCAATTTACTAGTTATCCGGCCATTAAACTTTACGGACAACTGGGAGAAAAAAGAAAAGCAACTGACATAGAAATAAAAAAATTAAACTCAAGAATGAGATTTACCAAATGGCTTAAAGGGAATGATTATCTATGGGGCAAGATGGAATTTGTAAGAGAACTTACGTTTACGAAAGGTGAGAAAATCAATTTGGGTAAAATGACTGAAAATCTCTAACAACATAAGTCCAAACACTTAAATCAATACATCGCCCGGGGTACTCCGAAACTCCCCCAAACCCCAAAGCCCCAAATTGCTATGGACTATGTAAAACGAAAAACATGATTAGAATGGAAGAGCAAGTAACAAAGTACATTTCTGAAGCAACAGATGAACAAAGAAAGATTATGGAAGCGATCCGGTTAATAATTCATAAGGAAGTTCCTTCCGTTGTAGAAAACTTTAAGTGGAGCAGACCTGTTTTTTCCACCGATTCGGACTTTGCATATTTTAAAACTTCAAAAGCACATCTGACTTTTGGTTTTTTTAATTATGAAAAAATAAAAGAGCACAAAAATCTTCTAGAAGGGACAGGTAAAGATATGCGTCATATTAAACTAAAAAGACTGGATGACTTACAACCGGAAATCATCCGAAATTGGATCCAGCAGCTAGTTAAATGAATTGAGATTATTGCTTTAATTGCTAATCATCAGCGTTGAATCTGCGTCCTTTTCTGTGTCTATCTGCGGGAAATCACAACAGAATTTAAGACGAACTGCAGACCTTTACCCCTATCTCTTCATCAACTTCCCAACAAACATCCGGTTTTCCTGACTCTCCACCATAATCACATACGTACCTGCTGCCAATCTTGAGATACCCAAGGTAACCGAGCTTGGGCTTTGCAGGATAAGTTCTACGCTGGAGCTTACATCTTTACCTGAAGAATTGTAGATCCTAAGGTTATTCTCAGCAAATTCCAGATCACCCAATGCTTGAATCTCCACTTGGGAAGAAGCAGGGTTAGGATAGATTTTGAGATCCTCTGAAAGTATGATCCCTGGCTGGAGTATTCCAGAAATCGTCATAGTCACAGAAGCAAGCCGTCCAGTGCAACCAGCGGTATTGGTCAATTCCACCGCATATTCTCCCATTGCATGTACTTCCAGGGTTCTGGAAGTTGCTCCCCCGATTTCTACATCATTTTTAAACCACTGGTAAGTAAAATCCCCATCCGGTGCCCTCAGGATATTTCCATCTTCGGCAATTTCTCCATTTGGTTTGGCTATGGTTTGCACTTCCAATTTCGTCGTTTCGAAAAGACATCCTCCTGCATAGCGAATGATCGCATGATAGCTTCCGCCTTCTTCTATTTCCAAAGATTTGGATTTTTGATTTGGTATTTCAGCCCCGTTTCTTCTCCAGCCTATTACTTCATATTGTGCCTGCGATTCCAAAGTCAGTGTTAGCTTGGCCCCTGTACAGAATGAATTACCTCCTTTTACTACAACTGGTTTACTATTTACAGCCTTTACCTTGGCTTTAGCTGGCTTCACTGTTCTATTCCCAGAATTATCCAAGGTCTCCAACTCTATAATAACCTCCTTCCCTACATCTCCGCAGGTAAGTTTTGGTTCATTGATTGTCAAACTCTTGGTTCCACAATTGTCAGTCAAGGACTTTACAAAATCTTCCGGATCCAAAACCACTTCTCCAGCACTTAGATCAAAGGATACTTCAATGTCCTTAGTTTCCAGTTTTGGGGGATCTACATCCCGGACTTTTACCTCAAACATCTCCGTCCAGGTATTTCCCTTATCATCTTTAATACTTGCTGTGACTTGCTGTGCCCCTATATTTTCACAGTTGAATTCACTTTTACTTAAGGATACATCGAGAGCAGCATTTCCCACGGGCCAGGTTTGGAACACCTGCTCCAAACTAAGAATGGCTTGCCCTTTATCATTCAGCAGTATATCTACCTGCTCCTTCACAGGAGGATATGGGTTTTGATTTTCTGAGACGTATAATACCTGGGACATAGTGATGCATCCGGATGATAATCTAATTTTGGCTTGATAAACCCCTTGCTCCCCTACTTCTAGTGTTTTGCTCTTTTCGCCCGGGATCAACTGCCAGTTCTGAAACCACTCCAATACTTCATACTCCAACTCGTCTCCTAGCTTTATCTCAATTTTTTGACCCTCACTTAATTCTTCCAGATTCTGAAGAGAAACAGTTGTAGATGATATGAAATTTAAAAACACATAGGAGTTTCTCACCGTACTATTTCCTCTTAAATCCTTTACTGTAATAGTAACTGGCAAAGTTATATTTCCAGACTCTTCATCTACATCTGCGCAAGTAAAGTAGCTTTTATCTATGTCTATATCGAAAAATGTGGGGCAATTATCCCGGGCATCCGAGATTTCGAAGTCCTGACCGACTATAGAAACACTGCCTTTGACCAAATCAAAATCCACATAAGCACTGGCATAACTAAAAGTAGGTGCAATGGTGTCCAGCACATAAACCCTAGTCACATCTACCCATTCTTCACCCTGCTGTTGGTGCTTGATAGTAATGGTAACTTCATTTTCACCTAGATCTGAACAGGACACCTCCGGCCCCAGGCTGCTTAGATAAGTATATCCATCTTCTTCTGGTACAGCTTTTAGATATTTGGCAGGGCTGAGATATCCTTTCCCATCTTGATCAAGGTAAACAGCCACAGAGTCTTTTACTTCTGGACGAGCAGTCTCCGTTGCTTTTGCAAATTCAAGAATAAATGTACCAAACGTCTTATCGGTATGTTTTACCTGATGGGGCATGTTGCCTTTAGGCTGCAGGGATTTGGTCCAGTTCATAGGAAAAGGAATCAAACTCCCTTTCGTTTTAGCGACAATTCTCTGGTTCTGATCAAATGGATTTTGAACATCCCTGATTACATAGTCCTGCCCATCTTTTATTCCAAAACCAGATAAATCAAGCTCTATGATCTCCTTATTGCTAAGATTAAGAATCGTGATATAGTAAAGGTTGGGAGCATACTTATTCTTCACTATAAGGGATTCAACTGATTTTTGAGGAGTAGAAAACAGCTTGCTATCACTATCCCAACCATAGGTATTTTTCCAATTGGAAAAGCTTAATCCATCAAAAACAGCAGTGCTGGAAGAAAGATTTATGTAAGTATTCGATTTCCAGTTTGCATTTGAATAGGTCTTATCCGCCCCGCGCAATTCTACAAATTTGCCATTACCATTAAATAAAAGATTTTCCCTAAAGTCCAGGTTATTGGTAGGCAAAAACTCAACTTGGTTTCTTCCTCCATATACTGTATTCCCGATAAACTTCAGATTTGCATTTGGAGAATAGGTTCTGCCCAAGGTGGTGTTGCTGATCTGCGATGCGTTGAGTCTTCCTCCTTGCAAATCAGAATAAAAAAAATTATTCAGCACCTCCACCTCACTGCTGACATTATTTTGAGAACCTATTGTCAGATTATGCGGAGGTCGAAAAAGGAGTGGATTAAAATCCGCCATTGCCCCTGTATTAAAGGACACATTGCGATCTACGATTATTCCCCGGTTTACTGGATTTGTGGTATAAATATTTATCCCTTGCGATGCATTCTGAAAAATGAAGTTGTTGATAATCTGCTTGGGAGAACTGACATCATCATGCTGTATATACATGCCATGCCCATGTCCACGATAGGCGTCCTGGGAGCCGTTGTTGAAAATCACACAACCATATACTTCGAGATTCAAACCGGATCTCCAGAGCCCTAGTCCCCCTCCTAATACATCATAAATCCAACAGTTGATCAGCTTATTATTATCTCCATAAACGGTAATTCCAGAGGTATTTGCAACGGATGTGCTGCCACTATTAGGGTCTATTTGTCTATTTGTATCAGAAGAAGTAACATGTATCCCTATAAACCATGTATTGTTTCCATTGATAATAATTCCAGCTTCTGCAGCTCTCTCTAATCCCATATCTATAATGGCCTTGCCGGAATTCATAGCCATTATTTTAATCGGCTTGGTGGCGGTTCCATTTATCCTTGAGACGTAAACACCTTGATAAACTCCATCCGCCAACATCAAAGAATCACCAGGATTCAATGGCGATGAAGAACCAAGCGCAAATGAAAGCGACCACGCGGCCATCACTGAGTTTCCTGAATTGGAAGAACTCCCATTTGGCGACGCATATTTTTTGACAGCGAATGCCGGGAGCGAAAAAACCAAAAAGTAAATAAAAAATAGTTTTATTCTCATTTCTGCTCAAGTATAACTTATCATTACTAAGGATCTATAGAAGACTAAATTTAGACTAAAATTTTAAACTATGTGCTAAAACAATTTTCTATCCAAAGTAAAAAATAGCCCTTAACAACTTGGTCAGCTAACACTTAGCCTGTTTTAATTTCAAACTCTTACTCCACTCTGCTTTTCAGCAAAAACATCTGCACTGGATTCACGGGATCATTGCTGAATACATAAATATTCCGCTGGTCTATCCCCTTTCTCCCTTTGGGATCAAAGACGACTTTTAACTGGATAGACTCTCCAGGATCAAGCGTTGTTTTAGGCAGTTCAAGTTTCAGGCACTCACAGTTGCCTTGGACTTTTTTGATTTCCAGTACCTGCTTTCCTCGATTGCTGAACACCACATGCTCTACTTGAATAGCAGTGGACTTGATGGTCTTCAGATCAATTTCTTTTGGCTCGACCACCAGCTGCGGCACTAGGCTCAGGTTGTCCTTGGCAAATGGCGCATAATACTCAAAAACATCAGCCAGCACTTCTAACTGGATGAATGTGGCACTGTCCTTCCAGTTAAGAGTGACCTGATCCTCGAAATAACCAAGGTCTCCTTTTGCAGAACCATCATAAACAACCTGAAGCAATCCCCGATCATTGGGCACAATGGAATCGGTCAACTGGCTCACCTCTATATATTCGGGGCCTGTATAGTCCAGGCTATCTTTATAAAAGGGTTTATCCCCAAAATTGTAAACCTCCACCTGTTTTAATTTAGGTTCATTGGTAAACACCTCTCCCACATTAATCTTAGGTAGTCGAAAACCCAAGTCGCCCTTTCGGATTCTGTATGTTCCTACCGGGTCACTTGCTCTCGGGATCGCATTCCCTTCAATATAAAGGGTATCCTGAACACCAAACAGATTCCCTTTCACAACAATCATTCTTGAAAAAAGCCCAGCACCTGAAGAGGGATCGAATGATACCCGCAAGGTACCACTTTCCCCTACCTGTAGGGTGTCCTGCGTATAATCTACTGTAGTGCATCCGCAGTCCGTAACTACGGTCTCTATATAAAAAAGGGAATCTTGTGTATGTGTAAACTGGAATTCTGCCAGCTGAGGCCCCTGCTCTTCTAAAACAGTCCCAAGATCCACCTTGTTCACTGCCCAGATTAATCTCGGAGCTATAGTATCCTGAGCCTGTGCAAGTTGTGTAAACAAGCCAATTATCAATAGGAGGAGTAGGAGTTTCACTGTTCTAATCATGCCCGCAATTAACGCATAATTTCAAACGTATTATAGGCTGATTTACTTAATTTGCAGCAAAATCAGACCAATGGCAAGAGTACTTACAGGCATTCAAAGTAGCGGCAGACCACATCTGGGAAATATTCTTGGAGCAATTGTGCCGGCTATCGAATTGATCAAACAAAACAAAGAAGAGTCATTTATTTTTATTGCGGATCTACACTCACTCACTACTACCAAGGATGGAGAAGTCCGCAAGCAGAATACACATGCTGTAGCCGCAGCATGGCTGGCATTTGGCTTGGACATTGAGCAGACCACTTTTTATCGCCAATCCAGAAGGCCGGAAGTAGCCGAACTGACTTGGTACCTGAACTGCTTTACACCATTTCCTATGCTGGCAAATGCGCATAGCTTCAAGGACAAAGCAGAGAAACTTTCAGATGTGAACGCAGGTCTCTTCACCTATCCGGTCTTGATGGCGGCGGACATTCTACTGTACTCAGCCGATCTGGTTCCTGTGGGAAAGGACCAGATGCAGCATCTGGAGATGACCCGGGATATCGCTTCCACTTTCAACAGAATAGTTGGCGAGGATATATTGACTATTCCGGAGGCGCGAATCGATGAGGTGGTAAAGACAATTCCAGGCACTGACGGACAGAAGATGAGCAAGTCATACAATAACTTCATCGATATCTTCCTGCCGGAAAAGGCGCTTAAGAAAAATGTAAATAGTATTGTGACTGACAGCACTCCTATGGAGGAGCCCAAAAATCCCGATTTATGCAATGTGTTTAAATTATATAGCTTGATAGCCTCAGAATTGGAAACTAAGCAAATGCGGGCGAATTATGAGGGGGGAAATTATGGTTATGGGCATGCAAAAAAGGAATTTCTACAATTGATAATCGATAAGTATCGAAAAGAACGGGAGCTGTTTGATTTCTACATGA
This sequence comes from uncultured Algoriphagus sp., assembly GCA_965651895.1. Classification (GTDB taxonomy): domain Bacteria; phylum Bacteroidota; class Bacteroidia; order Cytophagales; family Cyclobacteriaceae; genus Algoriphagus. The sequence continues at coordinate 22,306 of CBFGUY010000042.1, forward strand.
GCCATCCAGAGGAGATCGAATCAAGGCTGGCTGCCGGAGAAGAGAAAGCAAAGGCTGTGGGCGCGGAATTATTGGATAAAGTCAGGCTGAAGTTGGGGTTTAGGTAAATCTCGCAACGGCACGGCGAAGCAACGTTAAATGACCTTTGAGGTATCACACCTGCTCTTCAGAAGTTACAATCCTGAAGCTATATCAAAGGATTTGTAATCAGAATAAAAATGGCTCCTTCAGGTATTGAAGAAGCCATTTTCATTTTGGATCATCAAGAAAATCTTTGCGATCTCAGCGGATTTGCGGTAAAAAACAAAACCTTTAAGGCCTTGTAGCCCTCAAAGATTACACAAACTCCTTAAATACCACAGAGGCATTATGCCCGCCAAACCCAAAGGTATTACTCAATGCAACCTTCACTTTTTTCTCAAGAGCTTCTTTGGTGACTATCTGAATCCCCTTTGGTATAGCTGGATCTAGCTTCTCTGTATTGATAGTTGGAGGTACGATACCTTCATTGATGGCTTTAATACTCATGATAGCTTCAATCGCACCAGCTGCTCCCAGCAAATGCCCCGTCATGGACTTGGTAGCTGAGATGTGCAGCTTGTCATATTTTCCATCAAGCAGGCTTGCAACAGCTTTAATCTCACTTAGATCGCCCGTAGGGGTAGAGGTCGCATGGGCATTTAGGTAATCAACCTGCTGAATGTTCAGACCAGCTTCTTCCAATGCCAACTTCATGCAATGCATCGCTCCGGCACCTTCCGGATGAGTAGCAGTCAAGTGGTAAGCGTCAGCTGTCATAGCAGCCCCCACTACTTCAGCGTAGATTTTTGCTCCACGCTTTTTAGCATGTTCGTATTCTTCCAAAATCAGGGCAGCAGCCCCCTCTCCCATCACAAATCCGTCACGATCCGCATCAAATGGCCTTGAAGCCAATTCAGGATCTTCATTTCTAGTAGAAAGTGCTTTTAAGGCATTGAATCCTCCCATGGATCCTTCTGTGATAGGTGCATCTGATCCTCCGGTGATCATAACTTTCGCTTTTCCCCACTTGATGTAATTGAATGCATCCATGATCGCGCTGTTGGAGGAAGCACAGGCTGTGACTGGAGTATAATTAATCCCCATCAAACCAAACTTCATCGATATGACCCCTGAGGCCATATTTACAAGATATTTAGGGATAAAAAACGGGTTAAATCTAGGACTGGAATCATTTTCAAAGAATTCCTTCATCTCCCGTTCGAAGGTACCCATCCCCCCCTGGCTAGTTCCCCAGATTACTCCAGCATCAAAAGGTGATGCCAATTGGGAAACATCCAATCCTGCATCTTCCATAGCCTCAGCTGCTACATACAAACCGTACTGTGTGTATAGGTCAGAGCGCTTAATCTCGTTTCTTTCGAGTTTCAAGGAAGGGTCAAAACCTTGGATTTCACTGGCAAAGCGGGTTTTGAATTTTTCTGTACTGAAATAAGTAATGGCACCGGCTCCACTTTTACCTTCTTTTGCGTTTTGCCAATTTGTCCTCACATCATTTCCCAGAGCGGATAAAGCTCCCAATCCAGTAATAACTACTCTTTTTGAATTCATTAAATATTTAATAAAACCTCACCTACATTAATGTGTATAAAACCAAAATTCATTAAACTAAAATCACCTTTTTACTTAATTCTTCCACATGAAACAGAAAAACCCGGCACTTCACCAGGTCTTTCCACTTACTTTTATCTTAATTCCAGATCCTTGATTCTAAAATCCAACATCTTGATACTTATGTCTTGATACTTTGAAATTACCTGCTTCTCCATAGATCCTTCAGCTGCATGCCGTTGATCAGCATCACAAATCTAGCCGGATTAGGAATCAAAACTATACGTACATCCTGTTTGTCAAATTGCTCAGATTCGATGGGAACCCCTTGATGACCCGAGACTTCATAGCTCACGATGCCATTTGCATCCGGTAATAGTGGCTTGTAAGCATTGGCAATGTATGCAGTGGGCAACAGAATATCCGTATCAGACTGTAACTTCTCCTGGATTTTTTCGATTTCAGTCTCAAGTCTATCCTCATAGTTTTCGTTGAAATCATCCTCTAAGTCATGAAGTTCTTCTTCCAGATCATCATAGCGCTCATCGCTGTAATCCATGGAAGCCAGTTGATTTCTTTTTTCTACTATTTCGGTAAGCTCTTTATCCAGCGTATCCCAATTCATTCTTTTGCGTTTTTTTGATTTGAAATGCAAAGATGGGGATTCCCTGTTTTTATAAAGAACTATTTCAGAGAAATTAACTCACCAAGAGGATTTTTCCATTCCTCCCTGGTTTGTTGTATGCCTCTATTGCTGCTTTTACCTCGGTGAGTGGGAATTTCTCTGCTACTTCTGCCCGGGCATCATCTCTCATCAGGAAACCTTCCGTTTCTTTATAAAGCTTGACCCTTTCTTCATTACTTATGCGCTTCAGCAAACTGCTCAGCCAAAATCCTTCGATCGTCACCTCCTTAAAAATCATCAAACCGGTATTCAGTGGCATATTCTGCATACTCAGCATTCCAAACACATACATTTTTCCAAATTGCCTTAAACAACCCAGCGCTTTGGATCCTAGCTCTCCCCCTACAGCATCAAACACCGCGGACACGCCATCGGGTATCACCTCAGAAATAGCCTGTTTTAACTCCTCTTTTTCCGTGTTGACTACCAATTGAGCTCCTAAATCTGTCAAATGCGTTTTCTGCTCATCATGACGAACGGTACACACCACATTAATCCCCTTGTTCTTGGCTACCTGGATGGCAAATTTCCCGAAAGCAGAAGCCCCGGCTGTTACCATAAGCCACTCACCTGCTTTGAGTCCAGACCTATTGACCATGGCTACAGCTGTGACGGGATTGACAAATGCCTGACAAGCAACCTCGAAAGACATCCCCTCTGGCATAGGAAAAACCTGCTTCGCAGAAAGCGTGATGTACTCTCTCCAAGTCCCCATGTTTGTCCCTTGGGCGGTAAACATCACCTTGGTTCCAACAGGAAATCTCCCCTCAGCATCAGCTTTGCTCACAATCCCTGCTGCCTCAAATCCGGCGCTACTAGGAAGATCAGGTTTGACACCATACCGACCTTTGATAAACATCAGATCAGATGGGTTGATATTCCTGGCTTTTACAGCTATCTGTACTTCATCAGGTTTTGGTTCGGGAACAGGAGCCTCACGTACTTTTAGCACATCTATTGCCCTGCCCGTCTCTTCAAAAATCACTTCCTTCATATGTGTCATGTGTAAATAATTAGTTTTTTATGACCTAAATCCACTACATCTGGATATTGAGTAATGAGATGCATAAGATTGAGTAATGAGATGCATAAGTTCACAACTCCAATTTGAATCTAAAATTTTCCTGCTTTTTTAACTAAGAAAATCTGCCATT
>CBFGUY010000043.1:0-25409 GCA_965651895.1 uncultured Algoriphagus sp.
ATTCCCGCCATATTGGTTGTGAACAAGATGGATCAGCTATCCGGGGAAAAAGCTGAGGATTGGCTGTTGGATATCCATGAGATCTATGAGCCCCTAGGGTATAAAGTGATGGAAGTGTCTGCTTTAAAAGAGGAAAATTTAAAAGAAAAATTCAAGTCTGTCTTAGCAGGGAAATCCACGCTGATTTCCGGACACTCAGGAGTGGGTAAGTCTACTTTGCTCAATGCTCTGGTACCGCAGGCTTCGCAGCATACCAAAGAGATTTCCGGCTTTACTTCCAAAGGAGTCCATACCACTACATTTGCAGAACTTTTTGCATTGGAAGGCGGTGGTGATCTGATCGATACCCCTGGTATCAAAGAATTTGGGATATTGGATATTGAGGACAATGAGCTTTCCCATTATTTTCCTGAAATGAGAAAATACCTGGGGCAGTGCAAATACAACAACTGTCAGCATGTCAATGAACCCGGATGTGTGGTCATAGAAAAAGTAGAAGCCGGATACATTCATCCTTACCGCTATGAAAGCTATTTGAACATTCTCAATGAAGAAGATGATTATAGATAAGCATTTCAAGGGATTTTGAATCCAAGCAGATTTGGCCTAATTTTCATTTTTGATAAAAAGACATGAGCGAAGTACTCAACCACGAACAGATAAAGAAGAAAATCACCCGGATGGCCTATGAGATCTATGAGCGGAATCTCAACTCAAAAGCTATCGTGTTTGCGGGAATTTCCGGAATGGGCAAAACCTTAGCCCATTTACTGGTCACAGAACTCAAAGCAATTTCCCCCCTGGTCATAGAGCAGACTGAAATCATCATAGACAAAGCACATTTGGCTACTGAAGAGGTACAGCTTACTTCAGAGATCGACCTACAAGGAAAAACCTTGATTTTGGTTGATGACGTGCTTAATACCGGGAAAACGTTGGTTTATGCCATGAAGCCATTTTTGGATGAAGAGCTCTATAGAATGGAAATAGCCGTTCTGGTCAACCGTAGCCATGGGCTCTTTCCTATCCGTCCTGACTACACAGGCTTTGAACTTTCTACCACACTTAATGAACACATCAAAGTAGATTTCTCTGGAGAAAAATTTTCCGCTTATCTACATTAATCACTATGTCTGTACACTCGTCTGCAAACGTCAAAAGGATCACTACGCACATTCTTCAGGAAATGAAAGACCGTGGTGAGAAAATCTCCATGCTCACTGCCTACGACTTTTCGATGGCGAAAATCGTGGATGCCTCGGGAATCGATATCATTTTGGTAGGTGATTCGGCCTCCAATGTGATGGCTGGTCATGAGACCACCTTGCCTATTACCATGGATCAGATGATATACCATGCCTCTGCGGTGGTGAGGGCGGTGAGTAGATCTTTTGTAGTGGTGGATATTCCATTTGGTAGCTATCAAGGCAACAGCTCTGAAGCGCTACGATCTGCCATACGGATTATGAAAGAATCCGGCGCACATGCTGTAAAAGTAGAAGGTGGGTCGGAGATCCGGGAGTCTGTAGCCAGGATACTAAGTGCCGGCGTACCTGTAATGGGGCACTTGGGTTTGACACCTCAGTCCATTTATAAATTTGGAACCTATACAGTAAGGGCAAAAGAAGATTCAGAAGCCACTAAACTTCTGGAGGATGCCAAGTTGTTGGAGGAGCTGGGTTGTTTTGCGATCGTGGTAGAAAAGATCCCCGCTGACTTGGCCAGGAAAGTCGGAGAGGCAGTGACCATTCCTATTATCGGAATCGGAGCTGGTGGAGGAGTGGATGGACAAGTTTTGGTAGTCCATGATATGCTAGGTATTACCCAGGAGTTCAAACCCAGATTTTTAAGGCAATACGCTGATCTTCAAGGGGTGATGATGGAAGCTTTTACCCAGTATATTAAAGATGTAAAAAGTCAGGACTTCCCTAATGAAAAAGAGAGTTACTAAATTCTCAGGGAAGTAGCAATTGCTTTTTCACTGCAGCTTCAGCCTCTCTTACCAAAAGGACTTGTTGTCAAAAATCAACCCAAGGGCTTCAAACCTTGGGCTGTGACTTTTCAGGACTTACTTTCAGGCTAAACTGTTTGACTGGATTTCTCCTTCACCCGCATCATAAAGTCACTGAGTACATTCATGTAGTTGATAAAAGCATCGTATGGGGAGTCATAGGGACTGAAATACGAGTGTATGTCGCCATCCGAAAAGAATTTGGTACACATGTAATAGAAGTGATCCGAGGTTTGTAGGTACTTCCAGTCCCGCTGTATTTCTTCGTCTTCAATAGCATTGACTGATTTTTCCAATTCATATAATCTATCAAACGCTTCGTCCTGAAGATCATTTCCAAGCCAGGCCGTGAGGTCCCGTTCTTCATCTGCCCAAGAAATAGGGATAGGTACGTGGATTTTACCGACCGGGGCTATTTTGGACGCTATTTCCGAAGGTGTGGAAAAGCCAAAATTTGTCTGGGTAAACACGGCTTCCGGAAGGTGCTTCATGAACTCAAAAATCCCCGTCTCAGCCCATTGATGCTCACCAAAAGTCTCATAATCCATAAAGAGATTAAGCGTTTCTTCTTCATTTGGTATGGCATTTATCCACTTGATAAACTTTTCAGTAGTCAAAGGATAATCGTCCCAGGCTTTATTTCCAAACCTGAAGGCAATATCATCACTCAGCTGGAAGTTTTTCAGTAGGATTTTCAATTTTGGCTCAATGCTGTTTACATAGACATAGTTGGGGCTTTTCCAACCTAGAATATGTTTGGCTCCCTCTGTGAGCATGGCATCGTAGCCCATTTCTGCTACCAATGCGCCGATCTGATCCGAGTAAATCAATTCTGTGTTTCGGAAGACTTTAGGGGCATAGCCATTGAAAAGCTCCTTGATTTTAGTCTGATGCTTATAAACGAGGTTTTTGAATTCATCCTTGCTTTTCAAAGAGGCAAGGGAATGAGAATAGGTCTCATTCAATAGCTCAACATGACCTGTTGCCACGAGCTTCTGGAAGCTCTCCAGTACGTCTGGAGCATAAGCCTCCATCTGATCCATGAAAGTACCTGAAATCGAAAAACTGACTTTGAATGCCCCGTTATATTTATTGATCAGTTCAAGCAACAGTGCATTCATCGGCAAATAGCATTTTTGCGCTACTTTTCGCATGATACTTCGATTTGAAAAGTCATCCCAATAGTGGTGATCTTCGCCAATATCAAAAAAGCGGTAGGGCTTTAAGCGGTATGGCTGATGGACCTGAAAATAAAAGCAGATGTTTCTCATGGTGTCTGTTGTAGTGTTTTGTGGTAAACCGTGACAAGCTTTTCAGCCACATGCTCCCATTTTAATTTTTTTAATTCTTCAGTTCCTAGCTCTTTGAACATTTTGGAAATACCATCATAGTGAAGTAATGCGAAAATAGCATCTGCCATAGAGTCAATATCCCAAAAATCAATTTTTATAGCGTTATTCAGCACTTCGGCGACTCCGGATTGCTTGGAAATTATCACTGGTGTATTATGCCTCACTGCTTCCAAAGGTGATATCCCAAAAGGTTCTGAAACGGAAGGCATCACATAGACATCGGAAATGGCGTACATGTGATCCACATCATCACCTTTGAGAAATCCGGTGAAGTGGAATTTGGTGCCCATTCTAAGTTCGGCCACACGATCGATCATGCGGTTTAATAAATCGCCGTTTCCAGCCATTACAAAGCGGACGTTTGGATCACGCTCGATGACTTTTTTGGCAGCTTCTACAAAGTACTCAGGGCCTTTTTGAAAGGTGATTCTCCCCAGAAAGGTTACGATCTTTTCCGGGACTTTTTTCTGGTAGCTGGACTTGATGATACTCGCATCCAATACGGCATTGTGGAGGACGGTGATTTTATTTGCCGGGACACCATACTTATTGACGATGATGTTTTTAGTCAATTGGCTTACCGCTACAATGTGGTCAGCAGCATGCATCCCTGATCTTTCTATATCATACACGACCTGATTCACAGATTCTCCAGATCGGTCAAATTCCGTGGCGTGCACATGGGCTACTAGGGGTTTTCCGCTGATTTCTTTGGCTGCGATGCCTGCAGGAAATGAAAGCCAGTCGTGAGCATGAATGATGTCATGTTCTTTGTTTTTGGCTATATGAGCAGCGACCAGAGCATACCTTGACACTTCCATCATTAGATCTTTGCCGTACTTGCCACTAAATTCAAATTTATTCGAAAACACACTCTCATCCACATCCGTCCTGTCGTGGATCGTGTAGTCCGTGTATTTTTTGAATTCGTCCGGGCCTAGATACGGAACCAAAAAACTGCTCACTTCTAGGTAGGTGAGGTTTTTCCAGAATTTTTTGAACCGTTTTTCACGATAATCTATAGTGACATCACTGGCATTGACAAAATCAGCTAGTGGCTCTTCATCGCCCCAAAGTTTAGGTACTACAAATATGATGTCTTGGTTGTGATGAGCCATCCCTTTGACCAAGCCATAACATGCTGTCCCAAGACCTCCTGAAATATGTGGTGGGAATTCCCACCCAAACATTAGCACCTTCATAAAAAAGCTTTTATATCTTATTGACCAAATCCATCATTCTAAGTAATTCTGACACACTCCAAGCCTGAGATATGGCTCCTTTTGGGCGATGAGGAGGGTCACCGTCGTATATCTCTGCCACTGCACCTACTCCATACTGGGTCATCACTCCGTCAAAGCCCTGGACGATTTTATTTATGAAATTTGCAGCCGATTTACCATGCAGTCGGATATAGCCTTCTACAAAATGGCCCAGTGGCCAGACCCATACAGTTCCATTGTGGTAAGCCTCATCTCTGCTGATCTGATCCCCGAAATAATATCCTTTGTATGCAGGGTCGTCAGGAGATAGAGAGCGCATTCCTCGCGTGGTGAGTAACTTTGCCTTGGCTGTTTCCAAAACCAGATCACACTTATCTTCGCTCAGCATACAATAAGGTAGTGAAGTGGCAAAAATCATATTCGGCCGGATCGACCAGTCTTTTTCATCTCCATTGACACAGTCTGCTAAGTGCCCACGTTCGTCAGACCAGAACTCGGCCTCGAAACTTTCTTTGATTTTTGAAGCATAACGCTGCACTTCTTCATCGCTTGTCAATTCATGGTAAAAGCAAAGCGCGTTGTACCAAAGCGCCTGGATTTCTACAGGGCAGCCGGCACGCTGGGTCACAGGTCCGTCTGGGGTCACCGCATCCATCCATGTCAGTGCTTTACCTTCCTCGCCACCATATACCAGCCCGTTTTCCTGTACATGTATGTTGAATTCGGTGCCATTGATATACCCATCAATGATTCCTTTCATTTTGCCCAGGTATCTATCAATGATGGTCTTACTGTCCCGGGTATAAAGTATGTATTGTTGCAGTGCCCAGAAATACCAAAGAGGTGCATCTATGGAGTTCATGTTTGTGATGACCCCACTACCGACATTTGGGAAAAGGGGGCCTTTCATATCACGTGACATGGTGTCCATGATGTCCAGAAAAGTTTTTGAATCGCCTATGGCCAGCGTAAGGCCAGGAGCAGCTACAAAGGTGTCTCTTCCCCACCAGCCAAACCATGGATACCCGGCAATCACCCGTGTGTCCCCATCTCTTTTTCTGAGAAACTGACCGGCGGAATTTTTAAGGCAATTCAGGAAGTTGCTGCGGGGGATTCTTCTGGCAATTTCTTTTTCAAAGGCACTTTGTCTGGTCTTCGGGTCTGCTTCAGTCAACCCAGCTGAAAATATGACAGATTCCCCTTTTTCGATATCAAATTCAAAATAGCCAGGTGCATATAAGTCTTCCTGGTAATCATACCCACGTTCCCGCTCTAGTATGTATTCTATATTGTAGTACCAATCCGGTGCCGGGACAAATTCTACTTTCTTGGAAACTTGCAGATAAAGCGGGTCATACGCATCATACAGGTGGAAGATCGCGCCGTTTGCCGTCTTTTTGTATTTTTTATTTATGTGCGTGTTTGCTTTTGACAAATCGTGAAACCCCCTAAAAGCTAAAAAGGGCTGGATTCTTATTTTGGTGGGGGAATGTGCATCCAGTAAGGTGTAGCGGATCATCAGACGGTCTCTGTTTGTGTCCAGAATCAGTTCCTTTTGTAACAGCACGCCGCCTACACGGTACGTCAATTTAGGGATGGGTTCAGAATCAAAATCCTCTAAATATTTGTGCCCTCTGGGAGAATAGTTCCCGGGGAATTTACTGATGCCCAAATTGAAGCTTGCACCATGCTGTATGACCGTTTCGTGAACTGTGGAGAGCATCACGTGGTTTTGTGAATCGATTTGTGGCTGAGGAACTACAAGCAGTCCATGATATTTGCGGGTGTTGCAGCAGATAATGGATGTGCTGGTATAAGCACCTGAACGGTTGGATCTGATGATCTCTCTTTCGAGGGAATAATTCAGATTGATTAATTGTGTTTTATCAAAATGGATATAACTCATGCGGGGAAAATTCTATGTTGTTAAAAATAGAGTTTTGCGCCGACAAGAAAAATGAAATGCAAAAAAATAAAGGTTATGTTTCCATAACCTTTTGTTTTTGTTGTGTTAATCAGGAGTGAGCCGCTTCTTTTTGGATTTCTTCAAAATTTCTTAGCGATTCTTCAAATTTCATCAAATAGCTTTTTGCCATCTTGAGGTTGATGGGCTTCACTTGAGGGAATTTAGGCGAAGTTTTGAACAAAGTAAACATCTGAAGTTGGTTTAGTTCTGGAGGCTTTTTATCAAATGCTGTGCCAAGACAGGCTTTATAAATAACAAAGCCCCTCACTCGGAGGGGCTATGGGTGAAAGACCGGGTTCGAACCGGCGACCTCTGGATCCACAAACCAGCGCTCTAACCAGCTGAGCTACAATCACCATATATACATCTGAAAAGGTTTCTTTCAAATGGTCTGCAAAAGTAATGATTAAGCTGAATCAGTGCAAGCTGAAAATTATTTTTTTATCGAAAATTTTAAGCGTTCGCCTTTTTTCTCTTCATGGAATGTTCCGTTTTCGTACGCCAGATGTCCAGAAACGACTGTGTGTGTGATGTTTGACTTAAAGGTATGTCCCTCGAAAGGCGACCACCCACATTTGGATAAAATATTCTCTTTGGAGACCTTCCATGGGCTATCCAGGTCTACCAGAACCAAATCGGCATGATATCCTTTGCGGATAAAGCCCCTCTCCTGAATATTGAATAGAGTTGCCACGTTGTGGCTCATCTTCAAGGCGATTTGTTCCAGAGAGATTTTTCCTTGGTGATAAAAATCAAGCATGGCTACCAGACTGTGTTGATTGAGCGGGCCACCGGATGGTGCTTTGGTGTAAACCTGATCTTTTTCTTCAAGTGTGTGCGGAGCATGGTCTGTGGCCACTACATCTATGGTTCCGTCCAGCACGGCATTGAAGATGGCATCCCTGTCTTTGGCTGTTTTTACTGCCGGGTTCCACTTGATCAGATTGCCTTTTGTCTCATAGTCTTCTTCAGAAAACCACATGTGATGTATGCATGCTTCAGCGGTGATTTTTTTCTCTTCCAGCGGAATAGTATTAGTGAAAAGTTCCAGTTCCTTAGCGGTACTGATGTGTAGGATATGAAGTCGGGTGCCGTGTTTTTTTGCCATGGCCACCGCACGGCTGGAGGCATCGTAGCAAGCTTCCTCAGACCTGATTTTTGGATGGAACTTCACGGGGATATCATCTCCATAGATCGCTTTGTATTCATCGAAATTAGCCTTGATGATGCTGTCATTTTCGCTGTGAATCGCAATCAGTGATTTACATTCCCTGAATATTCCCTCCAGAGATTCTATGTTGTCCACTACCATATTTCCCGTGGAAGAACCCTGGAAGATCTTCAGTCCGCAGACTTCCTCAAAATTCACCTTCATGATTTCATCGAGATTGCTGTTCGTCGCTCCCATGAAAAAAGAATAATTTGCCAAAGAAACTTCCGATGCTCTGGCATATTTCTGCTCAAGAAGATCTACCGTGATAGACTGGGGGATCGTGTTAGGCATCTCCATATAGGAGGTAGTTCCGCCGGCAACGCCTGCCTTTGCCTCTGTGTAAATTTCCGCCTTGTGGGTAAGCCCGGGTTCTCTGAAGTGTACCTGATCGTCGATTATCCCAGGGAAAAGGTGTTTTCCGGTACCGTCAATATGTATATCGGCCGTCTCAGTACTAAGATCATTTCCCCGTTTTGAGATTCTTCCGTTTTCTACTAACACATCGCCCGGACTTATCCGGCCTTCATTGACTATATTTGCACCGGTGATCAGAATACTTTTCATCATTACTCCTTTTTGGATTTTACTAGTTCAACCAAAATTAACGAATCATGAGCAATGAGGCCTCAACATTTGAAGCATTTAAGCTAAATAAACAGCTATTGAATGCCGTGGCCGATGCCGGCTATGTTCACCCTACGCCTATTCAGGAAAAAGCTATCCCACTTGCACTTGCCGGGCATGATGTACTAGGTATAGCCCAGACAGGTACAGGTAAGACGGCGGCTTACGTGCTGCCGCTTCTCATGAAGGTGAAATATGCACAAGGAGATCATGCCAGAGCATTGATTTTGGCTCCAACGAGGGAATTGGTCATGCAGATCGAAGAAGTTGTGTTGCAAATGGCCGCAAATACTGATCTAAGAATGGTCTCTCTCTATGGAGGCTTGGGCCCAAAAACCCAGATAGAGATTTTAGAAAAAGGGGTGGATATCATCGTGTCCACTCCTGGCAGATTCCTGGATATCTACAGAAAAGGGAAAATCCTGACCAAGGAAATCAAGACCATGGTTTTGGATGAAGCGGATAAAATGATGGATATGGGCTTTATGCCTCAGATCAGGTCGATTTTGGAAGTTATTCCAAGAAAAAGACAGAACCTGCTTTTCTCAGCGACCTTTGGCGAGCGGATCGATCGATTTGCAGCGGAGTTTTTGGAATTTCCAGAGCGGGTGGAAGTTACCCCTCAGGCCACGACGGCAGAGACTATCGGGCAGGTGAAGTATTTGGTGCCCAATATTAAGACGAAGTTGAGTCTTCTTGCTCATTTGTTTAAAAATGAGGAAATCAACCGGGCGATTATTTTTACCCGATCCAGAAGAAATGCGGAAGAGGTTTTTGCCTTTCTCAGTCACCGCAGTTATGGCGAAGTGCGGGTGATCCATGCCAATAAGGGACAAAACACACGGATTAACTCCATTGAGGATTTCAAAGGTGGAGAGGTGAGGATTTTGGTAGCGACGGATGTGGCTTCCCGGGGACTGGATGTGACGATGGTTTCCCACGTGGTCAACTTTGACGTGCCACTGATCTATGAGGATTATGTGCATAGGATAGGGCGGACTGGCCGGGCCACAAACGAAGGGAAGGCGATCAGTTTTGTAAATCCTGCCGAGGAATACCACTTCGACAAGATCGAGGAGATCATTCGCATGAAGGTGGAAGAAGCGCCTATTCCCGATGAAGTCGATGTGACTGCCACTCCCTATGAAGAAAAGCAAGCCTATGCGCGGGAATTGGATCGTCTGCTACAGCGGGACAATCCAGACTATAAAGGAGCATTTCATGAGAAAAAAGAGCATAAAAAACCAAATCCACATCTAGAGGCACAGGAGAAAGAAAAGAAGCGTGGAAACAAGAACTCCAAAGCCAAAACCAATAGAAATCAGCTGAAAACCAAGCACCAGAAGAATAAGGGGAAGTAGATTTTGCCTGGTTTGGTTAATTTTCTCTAAAACTAATCTTGATCTGTTTGATGATTTATTTGCATTGATCACATTTGAGATGTGAGATTAGTTTTATTTTTTGTTTTCATCAGTGCATCCCTGAATGCACAATCCTTTTTGGTTCCATACAACCACCTACTACCGGATTCAAGAAAAATAGAAACCCAAGTTGAGTTCTTAAATGAGTTTGATTCAGAAAGGGAAACTGTGTTTCTCATAGAGGATGCATTTGACGAGTTGTATTTGCCTTTTAATGAATTGCTGGATTTGACGGCGTCTAGCAATTTTGTTTTGATCAAGGGTAGAAAGGATAATGAAGAGCTAAAAAGGGGAGTGATGCATTCTGGAAGCCTGGATTATCAGTTGGCTTACACCCTTTTCAATCAGGATCAAGTAGCCCGTGATATCGAAGTGATCAGGCAGGAATTACTCGGAAATGAGCAGATGATTTTGTTCGGATACTCTTCGGCTGCGATGGTTTTGCAACATTACCTATCCTTATTCCCTCAGCATGTAAAAAGAATGATCAGTGTCAATCCCTTGGTTTTTGACATTCAAAAAAATCTGGGTTTCCCTTCGTCTGGATTCTCGTTTTCGGATCTGAGGCTTAGTGATGAGCAGCAAGTTGATTTCAGCTATTATGCAAATTTCTATAAAGAAAATTTGAACAGGAAGTTACTCTCCAAAGAGAACTTGATGGGATTTTTGACCTATCAGGATGTATTGAAGGGACTAGCCGCAGAACAAAATATGGTAAGCAACATCCCATTACTGGTGAGGTTGTTTGAACATGCGATAGCCTTATCAGGCTTACAGGATTCTGCGCAGAAGAGCAGTACAAGCTTAGATGTAATGAAAAAATGGAGTGCGCCACTCTGGGAGACCTATCAAAGAGGCAACTTCGATTTCTATGGAACCAACTATGATAGACTATTGGAGTTTGAGGGTAAAATGATTTTGATCGGAGGGGCTTTTGATCATATGATTTACTCCAAATCGTACGACGTTCTCGCAGAATATTATGCTAATTGCACTTTGCTGTTGCTCAACGATGGTCATGGTCTGCAAAAAGCTCTCGGTCTTCTTTCTTTCCATGAAATACTAAACGCATTCATTACTGATGACACTGCTGGGAAGATTTCCTCCTATAAAAAGTTGTCTGAAAAGAACTTTATCTTCGAAAAATATTATGAGGGGGCGTTTAAAGTTCCCCCTCCTTTTTGATCTGCATATCACTTTTTCATTCCCATATAATCCACCACAAAGTAACTCAGGGTTCGCATTCCCAATACAAATCCGCCTTCGTCTATGAAGAAACCCGGCGTGTGGTGAGAAGGAGTGGTAAGCGGATCACCTCCTTTTTTCATACCTCCCAGAAATACAAATACGCCCGGCTTTTCTCTCTGAAAAAAGCTAAAATCCTCTGCCCCTGTCACTGGATTCAAATAAATCAAATTTTCTGCACCTGCAGCAGCTTCCAGTGAAGGGAGCATTTCCTTGGTAAGGTCAGGATGGTTGACCGTAGAGGGATATAGCTTATCTATCTTCAGATCTACTGTCGCCCCGGCACTTTCTGCAATATTTGTCACGATTTCGGTGATGCGCTTGTGGACCAACTCCTGCTGCTCATCGCCAAAAGTCCTGACAGTCCCTATCAGTTCCACTTCCTCCGGTATGATGTTGTGGCGAATCCCTCCATGTATGGCTCCGATGGTGACTACAGCAGGATTCTGGGTGACATTCACATTCCTGGAAAGTATAGTCTGCAGCCCCATAATGATCTGCGAGCTGGTCACGATAGGATCCACGCTTGACCAGGGATATGCTCCATGGGCTTGTACACCCTTAACAGTGATTTCCAGATTATCCACCGCAGCCATGATAGGCCCGGATCTGTATCCGATTTTTCCTATTTCCGTCTGCGAATTGATATGTAAACCGAAAATCGCATCCACATCTTCCATCACGCCCTCCTTCACCATAAGCTCCGCTCCGGCTATTTCTGCATCAAATACACCTTCTTCTGCCGGTTGGAAAATAAACTTTACAGTCCCTTCCAGATCATCCTTCATGCTGGAGAGTACTTCTGCCACACCCATCAGGATCGCCACATGGGAATCGTGTCCACAGGCATGCATGACTCCCGTTTCCTGCCCATTGTATGTGGCAGTATTTACAGATTTGAAAGGGAGGTCATTTCGCTCTGTCACGGGAAGAGCATCCATATCTGCCCGTAGTGCGACTGTTGGGCCAGGCTTTCCTCCTTTCAAAACACCCACAACCCCTGTCACGGCCACATTTTCGGTGACCTCGATTCCTAGGGAGCGAAGATGATCTGCGACTTTCTTTGCGGTACGGAATTCCTGGTTTCCCAGCTCCGGATGCATGTGGATATCCCGTCGCCATTCGATTACTTTAGCTTCGAGGGAAGTTGCCTTGGCATCGATCGCCGGGCGGAGTTCCGATTGTGCACACAGAGAGCCTGTTCCTAGGAAAATGGGTAAAAGAAATAGGGGGCTTAATTTTAATTTCATGTTGAGTGGTTTTTATACGCTGTTATTCAAATTTAGGAAAATGCGGTAAAGCACAAGCTATTTCCTACTAAGTGTACGAAAAGTATGTGACCTTAGAACTTTTTGATATGAATTCCCTTTTTAGTGTAAAACTCGGATTAAATATCTATGCAACTTAATAATCAGATCGCTGTCGTAACAGGCGTAAGTAAAGGAATAGGACTGGAAGTAGTCAAATTGTTGATTGAAAAAGGAGCCGTCGTGGCAGGGTGGGGGAGAAATTCACCTGATTTTCAACACGAAAATTTCCATTTTTTCAGCTGTGATGTTTCTCAGGAAGATTCGGTAGAAAGTGCTTTTCAGCAAACTACCGCTAAGCTAGGAGCAGATATCAGAATACTGGTAAATAATGCCGGGTTTGGAGTTGCAGGAAAATTCGAAGAAATGTCCTCTCAAGACTGGAAGTCCATGTTTGACACCAATGTCCATGGGATTTTCTACGTTAGTAAGAGGCTAGTGCCTGCGATGAAAGCAGCTGACGAAGGGCATATTTTAAACATTGCATCTATCGCAGGATTGAATGGCGTAGCAAATTTTGCAGGGTATGTGGGAACAAAACATGCGGTACGGGGGATTTCCCACTCTATGTATATGGAGCTTCGCGATTTTGGAATTAAGGTCTCTACGATCTATCCGGGCTCCACCCAGACCAATTTTTTCGATGAAATAGAAGGGGGCAATGCCAATGAAAATATGATGCGCCCACAAGATGTGGCTCTTACTATTGTGCAGACCTTGGAAACACATCCAAACTATTTTGTAGCGGATGTGGAGTGTAGGCCTTTGAGACCGAAGGGGAAGAAATGAGTTCCTTGGCTTGTTCTGAATTTCTGGTAAATCGGGAAAAAGTCTTCACTGGCAGCGAGGCTGTCTCATAAGTAGGTTTTCTTGTCAGGCTGAGCGAAGTCGAAGCTTTTAATGCGCCAATTAAGGCCATTTCGACTTCCTGCCCTCCGGGAGGCGGGCGCTCAATGTGACAGTTATGAATTATGAGAAAGCCTCTCTGGTTTAATCCCTACAAGGATCTTATTTATAAATTGTTTTGGGCAGGTAATGTGTTTATTTTTGAATGCTGTTTTGATACAGAAATAAGCTGGAAACTAGATTCTGTCCTATGCATCGCGCTTGTCTAACGTACTCAGTAGGCTAAGGGAGCATGGGAGGTTATGGCCTTTGAAAGTCAAATTAAATCACATGAAAAAAATAAATCTGATTATTCTCTTAGTAGCGCTTATTGGGAGCGCCGGGTATGTGGGGTATCTGTCTAGTATGGATAATCCTGCGGAATCTGCTCCTCTTTCGGCTCCAGATCTTCTACCTGATTTTACGTTAAGCGACATCAACGGTGAATCTAAATCCATTCATCAGTTGGCGGAGAATAAGCCTACCCTTTTGATTTACTTCAATTCCACTTGCCACTTATGTCAAGAAGAGCTTGCCACACTTGCTAAGAGAATAGATGAATTCAAGGGGTATAATTTGATTTTGACCACTGTAGAGCCTTTAGAGGAGATGATTGGCTTTGTAGTAGGGTTGGGAGTGAAAGACAAAAGCTATGTCCATTTTCTGCTTGACAGTAGAATGGACGTTGCTGGCTACCTTCAGATCAAGAGTGTTCCCTCGATTTATTGCTATGATGCAAAAAAGCAATTGGTAGCGGAGTATGTAGGGATTACCAAAGTAGATCTTCTGCTGGAGAAGCTGGCAAAGGGGAATTAAAATTCGAAGTACTATTTGGCATGGTTCAGAGCTTACTATCACGATTTGATTCGTATAGTCAGGTAGGACTTTTTCCCTTTTATATGTGATTTGTGAAGAAAGTTATCATTATGATCTAAGATTTTTTTCTCCAGGTGATTGCTTTGGTATCATGTAAACTACTGTTAGTCAATACAAGTATAATAGTATGTATTGTGAATACAAGATATCATGTATTATAAATACAAGGTATTTCGATTGAGGTTAACGTTAATGAAAAGAGCACCCTCTGGTAAAAAGGCGAACATTACGCCTCCTTTCTCGAAAACTCTATTTTTTCCTTACTTTTGACTGACTAAAAATGCTCCATGTCACTCGAAGTATCCCAGCTTACCAAACTATATGGCACACAGAAAGCGCTAGACGATGTTTCTTTTTCGGCTAGTCCCGGGAGGATTCTTGGGTTTTTAGGCCCAAATGGTGCGGGGAAGTCCACTACAATGAAGATCATCACCGGCTTTTTGGCTGCGGATTCCGGCCAAGTGAATGTATTGGGTAGGGATGCGCTTCAAACTCCACAGGAAGTAAGCAAGCTTATTGGCTACTTACCCGAGCATAATCCGCTTTATCTGGATATGTATGTGCGGGAGTTCCTGGAGTTTTCCGGTGGATTATATGGGATTTCGGGACAGCAGCTTCAGTCCAGAGTAAAAGAAATGCTGAGCCGTACCGGCCTGGAACCTGAGCAGCACAAAAAAATCGGGCAGTTGTCTAAAGGGTATCGCCAACGTGTGGGCTTGGCCAGAGCATTGATCCATGACCCTCAGGTGGTGATTTTGGATGAACCTACCACGGGCTTGGATCCCAATCAATTGGTGGAAATAAGGAATCTAATCCAAGAAGTGGCCAGGGATAAGACGCTCATACTTTCCACGCATATCATGCAGGAAGTGGAGGCGATTTGTCATGATGTGGTGATTATCAACAAAGGCAAGGTTCTGGCTTCCGAATCACTCGCTGATTTAAAATCTAATTCTGAGGATACAATTTTGATTCTGGAAACAGAGGAAGAGCTGGAACTTGGGTGGTTTGAAAATGTGGGGAAAATAGATTTTGGGGCAAAAGGCAAAAAGGAATTGCTTATTTCTACCACCGATCCGGCTTTGGCCAGAAAAACAATATTGAATATCATCAACGAGCGTTCCCTAAACCTTACCAGTCTCAACCAGAGTAAAAAGAGCCTAGAATTAATTTTCAGAGAAATCACCAACGCCTGAGTATGAAGAGCCTTTTTGTGAAAGAAATCAATGCCTTTTTTGGGAGTCTTTTAGGCTACCTGGTTCTGGCGCTATTTCTTGTGGCTATTGGCTTGATCGTATGGGTCTTCCCGGAGACTAGTGTCTTGGATTATGGTTTTGCTGATCTCGAACCCCTATTCACCTATACTCCCTATGTATTCACTTTTTTGGTGCCGGCATTGTCCATGCGGGCGATAGCTGAAGAGCGGAAATCCGGAACTTGGGAGTTGCTGAGAACTTCACCGCTATCGTTGATTCAGATTATACTTGCCAAATACCTCGCTTTGCTTTGCTTGGTTTTGGTAGCAGTACTTCCAACGTTACTTTACCTGTACAGCATTGTCCAACTGGGAGACCCGGTAGGAAATATTGATCAAGCTGGATTTTTCGGTTCTTGGATAGGTTTGGTTATGATAGGAGCGGTATTCGCTGCGGTAGGGCTATTTGCCAGTTCCCTCACTTCCCAGCAGGTGGTGGCTTTTGTTTTAGGAGTGTTTTTATGCTTTGTTTTGTATTTCGGATTTTCAGCTTTGGCAGAAATGCAATTGGGTAATTTTAGCTATTTGGTGGAGGAGATGAGTCTAAGTTATCATTACATGAGTCTGAGTAGGGGAGTGGTGAATTCAGGAGACGTGTTCTTTATGCTGGGGATAATCTGGTTGTTTTTGGGCGGTTCTGTTATGATTTTGAGAAACAAATGAAAAGCTCTGCCTCACATATCGCCAAGCCCTGGGTTGTTCTTTTTGGGGGGCTCGTACTTTTTGTTTTGTTGGGTCAATTCCTGCGTTTTCGGGTGGATTTGACGGAGGAAAAACGATTTTCCCTGCACCCGGCTACAGAGGAAGTACTCTCCAAGGTATCTGAGCCACTTCATGTGGATATTCTTCTGGGGGAAAACCTTCCTGGGGGCATGCGACGCCTGCAAAAATCCATCGAAGAGACCGTAAGGACATTCAACGCTTACAGTTCTGAGAAAATCACTTTTTCCTATTTTGATCCAATGAGTATTGAGTCAGGGGAACGGGAAGAATTTATACTTTCGCTGGCTCAGTATGGTATCAATCCTACCAATCTGTCCTTCAATCAAAACACGGGATTGCAGACCCAGCTGATTTTTCCCGGCATTTTGGTCAGCAATGAGGAGTTTGAAACAGGGGCTTTGATCCTCAAAGGTGAACGAGGTATGAGCCCTGATCAGATTTTGAACCAATCTATTGAAAACCTGGAGTTTGAACTGAGCAATGCCATCCGCAAGTTGATCTCGCCGGAATCCTCTGCCATTGCTATGGTTATCGGACATGGTGAGATGGGATCTGATGAAGGGTTCGGGATGGTGGAGGCCTTGGATGGTGAGTTTGAACTGTTCAAAGTACCGCTAGAGCAGGCAAAAAAGCCAGAGGATTTGGAGCATTTCGCAATTGTATTTGTCCAAGGGCCCAAGGAAAGTTATACCGAGCGTGAAATTTATCTCTTAGACCAATATGTCATGAATGGGGGGAATCTCGTCGTTTTACTAGATGGTGTAGCGGTAGAGATAGAAAATGCCGGAGGAGAGGGGGCATTAGCAATGCCTTTTAATTCGGGGTTGGATAATTTACTATTCCGCTATGGCATTCGTGTGAATAAGGATTTGATTCAGGATCTGAACTTCGGGTACATACCAGTGATGGCGGGAAATTTCGGAAATCAGGAACAGATGGTACCCTTACCTTGGCCATTTTACATCAATGCAGGGAGAATGCAGTCCCATGCCGTCACGAAAGGGCTAGATGTAGTTAATTTTCGTTTTGCGAGTAGCTTGGATACAGTCATGGCAGATGGAGTTGTTAAGACTCCTTTGATCTTCACCTCTGATTTTTCCAGGATTTTGCCGGCACCTGTTCGGGTCGCTTTTAGTGACATGGATCAGGAGCCGGATGTGAAGCTTTACGGGATGAAGAATTTGCCTCTTGCGTATTTGCTGGAAGGTGAATTTACCTCTCTTTATAAAAACCGCTTTTTACCTGATGGTTTTGCAAAAGCAGACTTTAAAGAAAGTGGAAAGGGTAAAGTGGTGGTAATCGGAGATGGAGAGGTGTTTCAGTCTCAGACCAATCTGGAAAATGGCGCACCACTCTCACTTGGTGAAGACCCATTCAGTCAGACTACCTTTGCAAACAGGCTTTTCCTGCAAAATCTGACACAGTACCTTGCCGAACCTGAGGGGATTATTGCCTCCAGGACCCGCACCTTCCAGATTCGCCCATTGAATAAGGTGAAAGTAGCCCAGCAGAAAACCTATTGGCAAGCGGTTAATGTGCTGGCTCCTGTAGTAATCTTATTGGTTTTTGGAGGTATAGTAGGAGGGATTAGGAAGAATAGCTATAGCAAAAAAATAAACTAGCTGATTATTGCCCTTCTAATGGATTAATTTTCCAGAGAATCATTTATACGGGGGTTCAAATTAGAATTTATTTATAAATTTACCCCCATTCAAAAGTAAAAATAAATTAAGCCCTACGATATGAAATTTATTGTTTCCTCTTCTGCCTTGTTAAAGCAGCTTTCGGCAATCAACGGTGTGGTGACCACCAATCCTGTAGTGCCCATTTTGGAGAATTTTCTTTTTGAGATCAAAGAGAGCCTATTGACCATTACGGCATCTGATCTTCAGACTTCGATGATCACCGAAATCAACGTGGAGGCCAAAGAAGACGGAAATATTGCGGTACCTGCAAAGATTTTGATCGAGACCCTTAAAAATCTACCTGAGCAGCCAGTGACCTTCAGCATAGATCATGATACCTATGCCGTAGAGATCAGCTCCGACAATGGACGATACAGATTGGCGGGTGAGAATGCTACTGATTTCCCTAAGATCCCAACTGTAAGTAATGCTACTTCTGTGGATATGTCCACTGAGGTGCTTTCTTCGGCTGTTTCCAACACCATCTTTGCGACGAGCTCTGATGAACTCCGCCCTGCGATGACGGGTGTTTACATCAATTTGAGCCCCACCAATACCACCTTTGTGGCTACTGATGGACACAGATTGGTAAGATACAGGAGGGTGGATATCGCTTCTCAGGATGCTGCTACACTGATCATCCCGCGTAAAGCCCTGAACTTATTGAAGTCAACGCTGCCATCCGAAAATCTTCCGGTGACAGTAGAGTTCAATCAGTCAAATGCCTACTTCAATTTCAATAACATCAAAATGATCTGCCGTCTCATCGACGAGCGTTTCCCTGATTACGAAAATGTGATCCCTGCGGAAAATCCTAATGTGATGACCATAGACCGTTCGGAATTATTGAGTTCCCTGCGTCGTATCGCGATCTATGCGAATAAGACTACGCATCAGGTGAGGTTGAAATTGACTGGTAGTGAATTGATGATTTCTGCTGAAGATCTTGACTTCTCAAATGAGGCAAATGAAAGACTTTCCTGCGAACATGAAGGAGAGGATATAGAAATAGGCTTCAATGCCAAATTCCTGGTGGAGATGCTAAACAACCTGTCTTGCAAAGAAGTAAGCCTGAAGTTCTCCGCTCCTAACCGCGCCGGTTTGATTCTTCCTGCCGAGCAAGATGAAAACGAAGACATCCTCATGCTGGTAATGCCGGTGATGTTAAATAACTACGTATAAATAACCACAGACTATAAAACGAAAAGCCCGGAGAGTACTTCGGGCTTTTTTTTGACCGCAGAGGCCGCAGAGATTTACACAGAGATCGCAGGCTTCTATTAATCTCCAAGCCCACAAATTTTTGCGCTGAGGACGCTGCCCACCAGAAAGAAACTTGAACTGGAAAAGTTGTGAAAGTTTGGATAAACCTTCATGTGTTTGTGGCTGAATTAGTTTCTTACTTCTTTTTAGCGTCACGCAGAGATTTCAAATACAATCCCTCCACCCGCTCCCTGGCCCACGGGGTTTTTCTGAGAAATTTTAAGCTGGAATTGATCGAGGGATCATGGGTGAAACAACGGATGTTGATCCGTTCACCGAGTTCATCCCAGCCGTAAAACTCTACCAGATGAGCTACTATATCAGCGAGTTTGATGCCGTGAAGGGGGTTGTTGGGTTGGGAATCGGATTCTGAATTCATTTTACGGTATATCTCTTAATAATTCAATTTACTGAATTCGAGATCAAAAAGATCAATTGAATCATTTCTTCTCTATAAAATCCCAAAGATTGCCATACAGATCCTTAAAAACCGAAACTGTTCCAAAGGCCTCTTCTGAAGGTTCCCGGATAAATTCCACGCCTTTGGCGGTATAGTTGTGGTAATCACGGTAGAAATTGTCAGTGTATAAAAACAGAAATACCCTTCCTCCAGACTGAAACCCGATCTGGTTTCTCTGCAATTCATCAGCAGCTTTGGCCAACAGCAAGTGACAGGTGGAACCCGGTGGTGAGACCCTAACCCAGCGCTTTACGTCACTTAGGTGTGTGTCTTCAATCAGTTCAAATCCTAGAATTTGCGTATAATATTCAATTGCCTCATCATAATCTCTTACTAAAATTGCAATTTGTCCGAGTTGTTGTTTCATAGACGAAAATAAAACTTCCCGTTCTTTTCGACCCGATAAGTCAGGAAGTTTTTTCTGCTGAGGATTCTATGTCTTCTACTATAAAAACCGCATTGTTGTTTAAGTCAGTTAATCTGAATTCATGCGTGCCCCAAGCCGTATTTTTGTTCATCTGGTCACAATTAACCACTCCTTTGATCACCAATGCCTCGAAGAATGGCTCTATATTCTTCACGAAAATCTTTACTACTGAAGCACCCACATGTTGTGTCGCTGCAGTATCAGAAAGCCTTTGGAGGTGGACCTCAACTTCTTCCAGCCTCATGCCTGCATAGCTGTGATCACCAAATGTTTTTACAAATCCAAGCGTTTTGGCATACCACTCCAGATCCTTAGCGATGTCCTGTGAGGGAAGAACAGGTATAGAGCAAAGAAATTTAGTTTTCATGTGTTATACTTTGACTTTTAAAAACCATATTTTATCATCAAATTTTCCCATAATGTTGCTGCCGGCAAAGACTATATAGAAAGACAGAGTTCCTCCAATGGGCTTAGGTATTTTATGAGAGCTGGTTTCTTACTTCTTCAAGCGTTTGCTTAATCTCCTTTATACTTTCCCATTCCCTTCCTTCCTCACCATGCTCTATTCCCACGTACTCATGGAAATCGTGAAGTAGTACAATCTTCATCATTTTGGAATAGTCCAGCGCTGATTCATTTCCATTGTCGTCCCAAACCTTTGGTTTGAGGCTAACTCCCTTTGCCCGGGGCATCAATTCATCTACACCTCTATATGAATCATAGGAAATGGACTTTCCATCTTCTGTTGCTATCCGGAAATTACCAAAATCCGGCAGACTACCTGCTCTTGGATGGTTAGCCTTTTCGATCATCTCAGACAACCATTTCCCATTACTTGAAAATCCTCCGTGATTTTCTATTAATACATTGATATCATAGTCATCGGCAAATTCACACAGTTCATGCAGTCCAGCACTGGCTAGGTCACTTGCCTGTTTATAATCTGCCGGAGAGGTGCTCCAAGGAATTGCAGAATAAGCGTTCACACGGATGGAGTGGCAGCCGAGAAACTTGGCGGCTTCTACCCATTTTTTATGTTTTTCGACGGTTTGGCTTCTTTCTTCTTTGGTAGATGCTCCGAGCATTCCCTCCCCGTCACACATGATGAGAACCGACCTTACTCCTTCACCTTCAGCCCGGGTTTTCATTTCCTTCAAATAAGCCATGTCTTTGGCTTTGTCCATAAAAAACTGATTGACATACTCGACAGCATCTATACCAGCTTTTTTCGTCAGGATGGGGAAGTCGAGATGATCCATTTTTCCGGAGAAAAGCTGCTTGTTCAGAGACCATTCTGCCAGGGAGATTTTAAAGATAGGGTCTGATTTCCTTGAGGAAAATCCCAAATGGGGAATTCCCAGGCTAATAGCTGCCGTAGCTAGGCTGGCCGATTTGAGGAAGTTTCTTCTGTTATTCATATTGGGTTAGGTTAATGACTAAATAGAAAATTAAATATTTACAGCTACTTGAGCCTTATTAATGTGCCTATATTTCCCAGCCTTTCCGGTAATCTCTCGAAAGGAATTTATTAGCTTCTTTATCATTGGTGATTTTCAGAGTACTGGGATCAAAATCCACTTTTCTTCCTGAACGCAGCGCAACTGCCCCCAGATTGACTGTATCAGTAATGGTCTGAGCGCGGGTAAAACTTCCTGGTGTTTGATTCCCAGACTGGATTGCATCCACCCAGGCGGTACTATTTCTCTCAATTTTACTGGAATCAATCCTTTCCGAAGATGGTCTTGATGTCATTTTGGTCACTGGTAGTAAAACCGGGTTTTCTCCACGGAATCCTCCAAGGATTTTTCCTTTAGTCCCTACCAGCATCAGACCCTCATCGGGAGTGTCTTTTTCCTCCATTTCTAGCTCTAATGGGGCAAATGGTTTCATGCCGCCATCGTACCAGAACAGGTCAAAAGGTGAAAGACTAGCCTGTTGGGGGAATTTCCATTTGATCATGCAGCTTGCCGGAAATGCCACATCATTTTTCACCCATTGATAGACACCGTTTACTTCTTCGCGGGTGGTTGTTCCGTAGGCTTTTGCGCTAATTGGAGAATTGCTGATTCCTAGGGTTTCAAATAGGGGGAAAAGGCTATAATGTCCCATGTCTGCCACGGATCCCCCTCCGAAGTCATACCATCCCCGGAAGACGTTGTGGGTGTAGTTTTTATGATACTCCATTTCGGGTACCGGTCCAAGCCAAAGATCCCAGTTGAATCCTTCCGGAATGGTTTCACTCCCAGTGGGGCGTTTAGTCCATTGTTGCCATACAGGCCGATAAGACCAGTTGTGGATTTCTTTCAGTTCTCCGATCAGCCCTTCATCTATCCAGGCTTTGATCTGTCGATATTCCGGGCGGTCAGACCAAGCCAGTAAATGCGTGATTACACCGCTTGATTTTGCTTTTTCAATGACTTTTCTGCCTTCCAGAAGCCTGTTGGAAATAGGTTTGTGAGTGACCACATGAACCCCTCGGTCCATGGCGGCCAGAGCGATGGAGGCATGGGTATGATCCGGAGTCATGATTTTGACCACATCTATGTCCCTTTCCTCTGCAAAAAGTTTACGGAAGTCTTCATATGAAGTACAGCTGTTTTTGCTTCCAGCTGGACTGTTTTTTTCATAAAACCGATCTACATAGGCTTTTCCCACGTCTCTTCCTCCAGGTATCCCTTTTGTATTATGCCACCAATTATCATCTCCTAATATTGTGCGGATATTGTCTCTGATGCCGTAGGGAGACCAATCAATGTAGTCTTCACTATATTTATTTACATCACATACAGACACTACGCGCACTTTGGGGTTTTGCAATAGTTCTCCCATTTCCCTCAATCCTTGGGTGCCGCAGCCAATATTCGCAACAGTGATCTGATCAGAAGGGGGGATCTTACCCAGTCCAGCAATGACATGGGAAGGAACAATAGAAATCGATGCGGCGATAGATGCCGCTGTGCCGACAAAGTTTCTACGGCTTAATTTAGCGGGGTTTTTCATCTGTTTATATTATAATTTTTAAAGGTCATAACCCGTCCCGTGACGAAGGAAACAGGATGGAATCTTTGACGATTAAAACAATCATTGCCCTGTGTGTTTAATGATGATTTTAATCGTGTGGATTTCATGGTCTTACTCCAATCTTTTTCCCTGATTAATTGCCCCTTTTCACCGCCTCCAATTGGGAATGTCGCACTTGCTGAACTTTGATCTGTCATAGATACTTTTACTGGGATTGGATTACAAAATTAGCCTTGGAGGTTTTTTCGGATTTATTTGCCAAACTGCTTAGGCCACGGAATATCACGTCTTTTAATTTCGAATATTCTCCGGGCTTTAGAATGTAATGGAGAGCTCCTTTCTCATAAAATCTCTTGACCGTAGGCTCATCCAGGGATGTAGAGTAAATAATAACCGGCAAATTCTTGAATTTGTCGTAAGAGATGATTTCGGAGAAGCACTCGAAGCCGGATTTCATCGGCATATTCAGATCCAAAAATATGACATCAGGTAAGTCTTCTTTTGCTGTCAAAAGCAGGTTCATCAGTTCTGCCCCATTGGCTACCGTAGTCAACTTAGTGGGAATAGGGAGCTTGGACAGTGAATCCTTGAAAAAGAACCTGTCATCTTCATCGTCGTCGGCAAGTAAGAGTTTAATGGGTTTTAGGAGCATTGTTCATTAATAAACAGTTAGGCTTTGGGATACCCTTTCAAATAAACTAGTGTAGCTCAAGTTAAAGTTTGTAAGGCACTTTTCCATTTATTCCCGTACACCTTTTAGAAATTCATGTTTAAGGGTGCCAATAAACTACTAATTGGATATAAAAGAATATGATTATCCGCAATGATGCCAGTAGCCATATTTCCCTTGTTTTACTGGATAGAAGACCGATGACGGGTGACCGAAGTGGCCTCAATGCTAGTGTTAACCAAATCCTATATTGCTTTAGTCTCTTTACTGGTAGAAAAGCGTATATACATATAAAAGAAGGGGGATTCGTTAATTACTAAAGGTGGATTGTTTTGAGTTTTGCGCAAGTGACAATCGATTTTTATCCATGTACCAGAAAATCTCAAAACCGGGATTTTCAAGCTAGCCTCAGCCATGCCATCTTCTACGTTGGACTCATTCGAGGTATAAGCATACATCTTCACTCGGCCGCCTTGAACCAGCCTTGCATGCAGGTCTGGCATACCTCAGACTTTTTCAGCAAGCCCTAGTTACCTTCAGAAAACCACATATTCAAAAAAGACATAAAATCTCACCTGGCTTTCCATAAGCTAGAGCTACACGGATTGATTTGCACAAAACGTAAAATCGAAACCTAAATTCTAATTCACCGAAATATTGGTGAACCAGATTATTTTTTGACCAGCTTGATTGGAGTGGGAAGTGGCAAGCTTAATCGGGCCAAATTGCTCTACATCCTCCCAGGTGAATGGTCTCCCCTCAGGTCCATTTCCCCTGCGGAAAACCCACTCCAAAATCATGTGGTTTTCATCCAGATATAGATCGTAAGCATCACCTGGGGTGTAGCCATCCGCTGCATTATAAATCACCGTCAGTTTGGTAGAATTGGTTCCAGCTATAGGAGTAGGTACATTTTCTTCAGTCTCGTATTCATAGCCGGAATCCCAGGCTAATTGGAAAGGGAACATCATCCAGTACTTATCATTGATAAATCCTTTGTCCGCATCTGGGAGGGAATCGGAAGGTAAATCCAAACTGTAGGTGTAGCTAGTATCCGCAGTGGCATAATAGACTGTACGGTTTTTTACATTCCATTTCCAGCCCCTGGTCATTACGTTCACCGAGTCCCGCTGTACATTCCAGGTGTATGCGATGGAATTCACCTTATCAAATTTGTCGAACCCATACGCCAAAGCAACTTTCATCGGTAGGGTATCTGGCATCGTGTCTTTTGGTTGGCATGCCTGTAGAATACAGACAACCATCAGAATGCATGTGATGTGTTTCATGGCTGCGTTTTTTTATAAAGTTAACAGACTTAGGATTCAGATTGCTTTTTCATCAACTTATTATGTGTCTGATACTTAATTCTTTTAATCGACTCTAGACGTAAGGTGAGGGGCTGACACTGGACCATCCTCCATCTATGATCAAGGTTTGCCCCGTAATATGTTTGGCTTCTTCTGAAACTAGAAATGCTGCGGCATTTGCTATATCCTGAACTACTGCCGGTCTTCCTATTGGGGTAATATCTGACCAGGTTTTTTCATAATCAGGGTCAAGTAGGGTTCTGCTGGTCACTGTTGCTCCGGGAGCTATTGAGTTCACTCTGATTTTAAAAGGAGCAAGCTCTATCACCAGATTCTTGGCCAGCATTTCTATAGCGGCTTTGCTCATGGCATATGCAGCAAGATTTTCATGGCTTTGATGCGCCGTCACCGAGGAAGTAAAAAGCATAGCCCCGCCATTGGGCTGCTCCTTCATGACTTTTGCGGCGGCCTG